>SLTF01000185.1 GCA_007130025.1 Spirochaetales bacterium
CCACCAGTACCGGGGCAGATCCCCGGGCAGCTCGAAGCCCGGATCACGGACCTCGGGAATCATGCTCTGCGGTGTCGCACTACGCCGGGGCCCCACGGCCTCCACGGCAGCGTTGGCTGATGTCATTGCGTATCCCCCTGATCTGCGGATATGCTCAGGATGCCTGTTCGTAGAGCGGCTTCGACAGCTCCGCCCAGTCGATCTCGCCATCATCGCCCAGGTTCTCGAACTGGAGGATACCCAGCTTCTCGAACCTTGGCCGCACGGACTCGGTGAGCAGTCCGATGCGCCGCAGGTTGGGCATGATGCGGGTGAACAGCAGATTGCGGAACTGGGCCATGATCTGGGAGTCCAGCGTCACCTTACGGGCCTGGTCCACATCCCAGCCAAATTCCTCGAACACCTCGGTGGCGATCAGACGCTCGCGCATGACCACGCAGGCCTCGTAGGCAAAGTGAGCGCGGTCCTCGAGCTCCTCCTCGCTCAGGGTCTCCACATAGTCCTGCAGATAGTTCACGCCGAAGGTAACGTGGCGCGCCTCATCACGGATCACCAGATGAATGATGTCCTTCAACAGCGGATCATGGGCGGTCATCTTGAGGGTATTGAACGCGGCGAGCGCCAGCCCCTCGATGATGATCTGCATGCCGATGAATTTCAGGTCCCAGCGCGGGTCCGAGAGGATCTTGTCCAGCAACGCCTTGAGGTTGTCGTTCACCGGATAGAGGATCCCGATCTTTTCCTGCAGGTACCTGGTGAATACCTCCACATGGCGGGCTTCGTCGAAGGTCTGCGAGGCCGCGTAGAGCTTGGCGTCATAAGTGGGCGCGCAGGAGGCCAGCTGGGACGCGACCAGCAGCGCGCCCTGCTCGCCGTGCATGAACTGCGCCAGCATCCAGGCCAGGTTGTGCCAGGAAAAGCGCAGCTTCTCGTCATCAGACAGCGACTCGAACGGCTCCCAGCCGTTGAACGGGTTGAAGGTCTCGTCCATGGGAATCTGGTCGCGGGGGAAGTCCCGGTTCCAGTCCACGTCCATCTCGGCGTTCCAGTTCAGCTCCTTGCCCAGCCGGTAGAGCTTGCGGATGCGCCCGTCGGCACTGGAGTAGTCCCAGTTGTAGTGCCCCGTCAGGGGTGTCTGGAAGATCTGCACCACGTCCGGTGCCGATCCGGCTGCGTGGTTTCGCAGAAAATCGGTGTGCGCTTGTTCAAGCGGGATGACGTCCCATTCAACCCGGATGTTCGGGTTTTCGGCGTGGAACCGCGCGAACTGATCGTGCGGAACGAATTCCTGGCGACCAAACCACATGGTAATCGTGATCTGCTCATCTTCCTGCGCCGACGGGGCGCAGCCTGCGAGCAGTACCGCTGCAAGAATCGCGAATACCGCGATCACAAGCACTGTGTTTTTGTTCTTCATAGAAACCTCCTCAGGTTTTCCCCCATGGTATGTGCTGCTGTGAGCTACGTCAAGATTGAAAGAGCGAAAACGATTGCAGAGTTACCGGATTGCCTGCTGAATCGCCTGAAAATCCACCGGGACGCGCCGGTCGATGGCCTGCTGGGCAAGCACCCGGAACCGACGCGACATCGAAGTGGCGCCGGAGATCAGGTCGACGCCCGCCGGACGCCCCTCCGCCATCAGCTGTTCGGCAAGGCGGTGGAGCACTTCGTCGAGGTCAACGCCGTTGGCTGCCTTCCACGCGGCGATGTAGCCCTCGTTCTCGCTCTTGCGGTCGGTGACGGTGTTCCCTTCGCGCTGGACCTCGTCGTAGCGCACGTCGGTAATGGTCTGTCGCTCGTAGGTGACGGTGATCGTTCCGATCCAGCCGCGCTCGTCGGCTTCATCCTCCGCGCGGTAGGTTGCACTCATGGGCAGCAGAGTCACTCTGCGGTCGCCGGCGCGGGCGCGTTCGACCACGGCCTCGGCGAGCTGGTTGAACCATCGGCTCGACGAGGTGGCGCCGGTGATGGTTTCTACCGGCAGACGCTGTGTCTCTACGAGGGCACCGGCGAGGGCAGGGCTGAACTCCTCGGGGCTGCTGCCCGATGCCGCCTTCATGCGCTGGTTGTAGGACGCGTCCTGCGATTTCAGCGCGCCGGCAGGATTCGCGTAGTCAAACACTGCTTCAGCGATGCGGCCTCCTTCCACCTGGATCTGCAGGAAGGGCGCCCATCCGTTGGCGTCGGTGAACTCACTGGTGCCAAAGTAGGTTCCGTCCTGCAGGCCGGAAATGGCCCCGGTTTCGGTTCCTCCGCCGCACGCGACAAATGCGAGCGTGGCCGCGACCACGACGATTCCCAACACGCGGACCGCTGTTCGTCGCTTCAAGAGTCCGAACTTGTTCATTGTGTCTCTCCTTCTGCAACAATAAGGTGGACGTTGTTTCGTGCGAACACGTCAAGAAACGCTTCCTCCGGCCGGCGGTCGGTGACGATGACATCAACCGCCGAGAATGGCGCGACGCTGTGCACCGCGACGGTACCAAATTTGGAGCTATCGATCAGCAGGAAGACCTGAGCCGCCGCTTCGATCATGGCGCGCTTGATATCGGTCTCCAGCGACGGCGCGTTGATAATGCCGTTGTCCACCGGCAGAAGCCCGGTGGCGCTGAAGAACGCCTTGTCCGCCTTGAGGCGGCTCAGCATGGCGAGGGTCTCGGTTCCCACGAACCCGTCGGCCGACGCCAGAAACTCTCCCCCAAGGGCGACAAGCCGTATCGCCGGGGCCCCCGCGCAACGCGCCACCACACTCATGCTGTTACTGATCACGGTCAGCGTGATCGAAGGGTCGAGGTGATGGGCGAGCTCGGTGATGGTTGACCCGGAGTCCATCATCACGATGTCTCCCGGTGAGATCAGGGCCGCGGCAGCACGGGCGATGCGAATCTTTTCGCCGTGATGCGACGCGGATCGCTCCGTGTAGGGCAGATAAGATCGAAACCGGGGGTTCGCCACCACCCCTCCGTAGACTTTCTCCGCGGCGCCCCGCTCGACGAGCAGGTCGAGGTCACGTCGAACGGTGTTCATGGACATACCGAACCGAGTAGCAAGCTGCTTGAAGGTGGCGTGCCCATTCTTTGAGATGAAGTCCTCGAGCGCTTGAAGTCGGTCCTCGCGGTCTCGAATGCCCATGCGGGAACCCTAACACAGAATCTCCTAACACGCCACTCTTGGCAAAACTATTCCGCAATCTGGCATGATCATCCCATTTTCGATTGACAACGGTCACAACTGGCCCTACGATGGGGGGATCACGGAGAAAGGAGTTCGCTATGCAACGAAAACCGTCAGTCAGAATTGTCTGTTTTGTCGCTGTCGCGGTTCTGGTCACCCTGCTTGCGGCGTGTGCACCGTCGGCCGCCCAGGATGAGCAGATTACCGTCACCATGTGGTTTGGCCGTCAGGAGTTTGTGCCCCACGATCAGTTCAACCGATTCCATGCAGAAAACCCCAATATTCGCGTTGAGTGGGATGTCATCCCGCTGGAGCAGGC
>SLTF01000083.1 GCA_007130025.1 Spirochaetales bacterium
CGCGCCCTGACCGAAGCGGTCCCGCGCGGGGACTACCTGATCGTCAACGGGTCAATCCGGGACAACAACAGCTATCTGGTCAACGAAGGGCTGCACGAAATCCTGCGCCCCCACGTGACGAACGACCGGATTCGCGTTGTGGACGAGATCTGGCTCGAGGAGTGGAGCACCGATGAGGCGACCGAGAAGGTGCGCGCGGTGCTCGACCGCATCGACAACGTGGACGCGGTGTCGGCAGCAAACGACCAGCTCGCCAACGCCGTGATCCAGCTGCTCGCCGAGCGGCGCCTCGCCGGTGACGTCGCGGTGGTTGGGCAGGACGCCGACCTGCTCTCGACCCAGCGGGTGGTGGAGGGGCTGCAGCTGATGACGGTCTACAAGCCCATCCAGCAACTGGCCAGTCGCGCCGCCGAGATCGCCGTGGCCATGGCGGAAAACCGGATGCCCTCCCCCGATTCCTACATGGACAACGGCAGTGGAACCCCGGTGCCGTTCTTCATGGAACGGCCCATCGCCGTCTTTCGCCACAATATGGACGAGACCATCATCCGTGACGGCTTCCACAGCGCCGAGGACGTCTATCGTACGGTGCGGGCGCGCGAGTAACACCCCACAGCGGAATCCCGGTTACAGCACATTCATCATGTCATACCTGTGCTATCGCGGGCGGATACGAACGCCGACAGTGCAGCTGCGTGCAGAGATCGGCAGAATCGTCCGGTAGCGCGTTCGTTCGATTGCCCCTGATAATCAAAGCATTCCCACACACAAAGGAGTGCATATGAAAAGGGTAGCAATCATTACATTGGGTCTCCTGCTCGCAGCCGGCATGGTATTTGGCGGTGGTCGCGCAGAGACGGCACGAATTGACATCGGCATCGCGATGCCGGAAACCCACGTTGAGCGCTGGCAGCGAGACGGACAGTCTCTGCTCGAAGACGCCATCGCAGCCGGATACCGGGCCGAGGTTGCCTACGGCGACGCCGACCAGGGCCGACAGAACCAGCAGATCCAGGACTTCATCACCAAGGGTGCTCGCGTCCTGATCATCGGTAACCTGAACGAGGGCGTGAACTCGGTGGTCCGCGAGGCCGCAGAAGAGGGAATCATCGTGATTGCGTACGACCGCCTCATCACCGGGTCGGATCAGTACGACTACTACATCACGTTTGACAACTTCCGCGTTGGTCAGTTCCAGGGAATGGCCATTGAAGAGGCTCTGAACCTCCGCGCAGCGAGCAGTTCGTCGCCGAAGATCATCACCCTGTTTGCCGGCGCCCCCACCGACAACAACAGCTTCTTCTTCTTTGACGGAGCGATGTCGGTCCTTCGCCCGCACGTGGAACGCGGCGCCCTGCGCGTTGTCGGTCCCGCCCCGCTTCGCTCGTCGGACAGCGCATTCACCCGGATCGCCACCGAAGGCTGGAGAGCAGAGAACGCCAAAGCGCGCATGGAGAACCTCCTGACCAACGATGCACGTGACGTGGTGCTCGACGCGGTCCTCGCACCGAATGACACCCTCGCCCGCGCCATCATCGAGGCGATCGAAGCCGACGCCAAGTACGTCAACAACCTGCCGATCGTAACCGGTCAGGACGGCGAGACCGCATCAATCCAGGCGATCCGCGACGGCCGCCAGTACATGACGGTCTTCAAGGACACCCGGTCGCTCGCCCAGGGCGCGATTCAGCTTGCCGACGCGCTGCTCAAGGGTGAAACCCCCAACATCGCCGGTGCCCGCCGTGACACGGAGAGCTACGACACCGGTCTGAAGGTGGTTACCTCCTTCCTGCTCGAGCCGATCAACGTGACCCGCGACAACTATCGCGCCGTCATGATCGACAGCGGCTACATTTCAGAGTCTGACCTCCGGTAGTCGGAGGGCAGTGGAGAAAGACACGCGAGCGAGAGCGACATCGATTTTCGGTGTCGCTTTCCTCGTCTCGTGGTATTCTGAACCGGGCGGAAAACGAACGTGAGTGAGAACATACTCGAAGTAATCAACGTTACCAAAGACTTTCCCGGCGTTCGCGCCCTGGATAACGTGAGCTTCCGCGTCAAGCGCGGCGAGATTCACGGCATCTGCGGCGAGAACGGTGCGGGCAAGTCCACCCTGATGGGAATTGTCAGCGGCGTCCATCCCTTCGGCAGTTTCGAAGGACAGGTCCTGGTGCACGGCAAGGAGATGAAGTTCCGCAGCGTGCGCGACAGCGAGAAGGTCGGACTGACCATCATGCATCAGGAACTGGCGCTCAGCCCCTACCTCTCGATTTACGAGAACATGTTCCTCGGGCACAGCAAGAACCGCTTTGGCATCATCGATTGGGACGAGCTGATCGTGCGCAGTCGCCCCTATCTGGAGCGCGTGGGCCTGAAGGATCGACCTGAGACCATTGTCAGCAAGATGGGCGTGGGCAAACAGCAGCTGGTGGAGATCGCCCGGGCGCTCTCCAAGAACACCGAGCTGCTCATTCTGGACGAGCCCACCGCCTCGCTGAACGACGAAGAGAGCGAGCAGCTGCTGAACCTCATACTGGAACTGAAGAAAGAGGGACTCACCTGCGTGATGATCTCGCACAAACTCAACGAGGTACTGAAGATCGCCGACTCAATCACGGTGCTTCGCGACGGCGAGTCGATCCGTACCTACGACGCCAGAACCGAAGAGGTCACCCGCGCCATGCTCATCAAGGACATGGTTGGGCGGGACATGAAGCACCTCTACCCGGAGAAAAACCCCTCCATCGGCGAGACCGTTTTTGAGGTCAAGAACTGGACCGTCTACCACCCTGAGTACCACCATATCAAGGTTGTGGACAGCGCGTCGTTTCATCTGCGCCGCGGCGAAATCCTGGCGTTCTGTGGCCCCATGGGCGCCGGGCGTACCGAGCTGATGATGAGCATCTTCGGCAAGTCCTACGGATCGCGCAGCGAGGGTGAACTCTTCGTCAAAGAGAAAAAGATGGAGTTCGCTACACCGCAGGATGCGATCCGAAGCGGGCTGGGCTACGTCTCCGAAGACCGAAAAAGCCTCGGCCTCATCCTCATCCAGGACGTGAAGACCAACATTTCCAACTCCAGTCTCCAGAAGCTCTCCCGCTACGGCGTGGTGGACTCCTTCGCCGAGACCAACGCGGCCGAGCGATACCGAAAATCGCTGAACATCAAGACACCGTCGATTCTGCAGATGGTGCGGAACCTCAGCGGGGGAAATCAACAGAAGGTGGTTCTGAGCCGCTGCCTCCTGGCCGAACCGGAGATCTTCATTGTCGACGAGCCAACGCGCGGAATCGACGTCGGGGCAAAGTACGAGATCTACTGCATCCTGAACGACCTCGCCGCCGCGGGGAAGAGCATCATCATGGTCACCTCCGAACTGCCTGAGGCAATCGGAATGGCCGATCGGATCTACGTCATGAACGAGGGCGAAATAAAGGGCAGCCTCGACCGTGGCGAAGCAACCCAGGAAAAAATCATGCACATGGCCCTGAGCTGAGAGCGGAGAAACCAATGGCAGAGAAAAAAGCAGCCGTGCAGACGATGTCGCTGCGGCAACTGTTCAAGGACAATATCCGAAACTACTCGATGTTCCTCATGCTCGGTCTGATCTTTGTGGTCTTTGCCGTCATGACCGGAGGAGTGAACTTCTCGTCGCGGAACATCAGCAACATCTTCATGCAGAACAGTTATATTCTGATTCTGGCCGTGGGCATGGTGCTGGTGATCATCGTAGGCAACATCGATCTGTCGGTTGGTTCCATTTGTGCCTTCACCGGCGCGATTGCAGCCATGATCTACAATACCGGGCTGGGGCTCATTCCCACCATCATTCTGACGATGGGTGCAGGGATGGTCATCGGCGTGTTCCAGGGATTCTGGATTGCCTACGCGAAGGTACCCGCCTTCATCGTGACCCTGGCGGGAATGTTGCTGTTTCGCGGGCTCACCTACGTGATTACCAACGTAAGCCCCATCTCCCTGCGCGACGACCAGTTCCGCCAGATCACCTCCGGGTTCATTTCGATTCCCGCGTTGACCATCGATCGCGTGCACTACCTCGCCTGGATTGTCGGTGCGGTCTTGAGTCTGATTGTGGTCGTTGCCTTCGTCCAGGGACGACGCAACAAGATCAAGAAGGAGTTCGAGATCCTGCCGTTGCCCGCGTTCCTGGCGAAGGTCCTCTTCGTCGTCGGCATGATCGCGCTGCTCTCGTGGAAGTTCGCGGACTTTCGCGGCGTGCCGATGATCGTGGTGGTGCTGAGCATCGTGGTGGGGACCTTCATGTTCATCACCAAGAAGACCGTGATCGGCCGCTACATCTACGCGGTTGGCGGCAACGCCCGCTCCGCGAAGCTCTCGGGAATCAACTCCGAGATGGTAGTCTTTACGGTTCACGTGATCATGGGTTCCCTGGCGGGACTCGCCGGACTGGTATTTGCCGGTTACATGAACTCCGCGCTGCCGCAGGCAGGGAACCTCTTCGAGCTGGATGCCATCGCCGCCTGCTTCATTGGGGGCGCGTCGGCATCGGGCGGAATTGGAACGATCATTGGCGCCATTGTCGGTGGTCTGGTCATGGGTGTGATCAACAACGGCATGTCGCTGATGAACATCGGTGCCGACTGGCAGTACGTGGTCAAGGCGCTGGTTCTGCTCCTGGCCGTGTTCTACGATATCTACACCAGACGGAAAGCGGGTCTGGCGTAAAGCGGCTGAACAAACCGCTTCACCACATCGGTGCGCCTGCAGGGCGCACCACGAAAAACGGCCGGATTCCCCGGCCGTTTTTGTTTCACCAAGCTTCGTGGCACACTCCCTCAGTTGGCTTCTGCTGGCGACGCATCTGCGGACAGTACCGCCTCACGGGCCGACACCTGCTGCGGAAACCACTTCCGCGTTGCGTTTGCGATCTTCACCAGCGTCAGCATAACCGGCACCTCCACCAGCACACCAACTACCGTTGCCAGGGCAGCCCCGGAGGTGAGGCCAAAGAGCGAAACCGCAACCGCGACTGCCAGCTCAAAGAAGTTGCTCGCGCCGATCATCGCGGCCGGTGCAGCCACGTCGTGCGGGAGCTTCCACGCGCGCGACCAGCCGTAGGCGAAGGCAAAGATCACAAAGGTCTGGATGATCAGCGGAACGGCAATCAGCACGATGTGGAAGGGGTTGGCAAGAATCACGTCGCCCTGGAAGGAGAAGATCACAATCAACGTCAGCAGCAGACCAACGGTGGTAACGCCTTCAAACTTCTTCAAGAAGGTGTTCTCGAAGTAGTCGAGCCCCTTGCGCTTGATGATCTGCGTTCGGCTGATCCATCCGCCGGCGAGCGGGATGACAATAAAGAGCCCGACCGACAGCAGCAGGGTGTCGTAGGGAACGAAGACGTCCGAGACACCGAGCAGGAACATGACGATGGGCGTGAAGGCAAACAGCAGGATGATGTTGTTCACCGCTACCTGAACCAGCGTGTAGCCGGCGTTGCCGCGCGTGAGATGACTCCAGACGAAGACCATGGCCGTGCAGGGAGCCGCCCCCAGGAGCACCGCCCCGGCGAGGTACTCGCGCGCGAGCGTCTCGGGGATGAATCGCTGGAAGATCACCGTCAGAAAGAGCCACGCAAAGAAGAACATGCTGAACGGCTTGATCAGCCAGTTGGTCACGCAGGTTACGGTGAGTCCTTTGGGCGCCTTGAGCGCGCGCACGATGCTCGAAAAGTCCACCTTGAGCATCATGGGATAGATCATGAGCCAGATCAGAATCGCGATGGGTATCGACACCTGCGCGTATTCGAACCGGCTCAGAAACTCCGGCACCACCGGCAGAAACTGCCCGATTGCGACGCCCACCACGATGCAGAGCGCTACCCATATCGTCAGATACCGACCAAAGACCCCGAGGCCGTCGGTCTTCGCTTTGTGTTCACTCATACGTACTCCTTCTGTGTGTTCCGCTTCGTGCGGGTTGTTTCCCGCGATGAGAGGCTTCCCATGTCTGGCGCCGAGGTTTCGGGATCAGCCGCGCAGAGCGTGTCGGCTTCGACGTGCCCTTCCAGCCGCACCCGGTCTTCCAGAAGCAGCGCGTCCTCTGCCGCCTCGCGCTTCAGGTAATCGAGCAGACCGGCGTGATCGGTTACGAAGGCCTCATCGAGCGAGTAGTACACCCACTGGGCCCGCCGTTCGCTGTCCAGAATACCGGCCGCCTGCAACCGCGCAAGATGGCGTGAAGCGGCAGTCTGGGACACGCCGAGCAGCTGCTCGATGCTGCACACGCAGAGCGGCCTGACCGCGAGCAGGTTCACGATCCGCAGCCGGGTGGGATCGGCGAGTGCTTTGAGCCGAGAGATTGTTTTACTTCCGTATATGCGCATATCCGCATAATAGAGAATCATCGACGTTTTCGTCAAGTGGGGGCCGGCAGACATCGAGCGGACACGGCAGGTGCAGCCCTTGACAGGTTTCCTTTATTTGGTTAAATTGCCAAATAAGCACATCAATCGCGGGAGAGAAAATGAGTACGTCAGTGGTAGACAAAAGCGCTGCAACCGCAGAGGCCCCACGGGAATCGACCATCTTCCAGCGGTTCTGGAGCAGCAAAAAGAACCGGGTCCTCGCCGCGATGGCGGGGGTGTTTCTGGTGGCGTTCTTTGTTCCGTGGGACGCTCCGCGGGTTGCGGCCGCCGTCCAGGAGTCCTTCCTGATGATGGGGGACTATGCCCGCGAGCACGTCATCCTCTGTCTTATCCCCGCGTTCTTCATCGCGGGGGCAATTTCGATCTTTCTCAACCAGCAGTCGGTGATCAAGCATCTCGGCCCGGATGCGCCCAAGCTGGTCGCGTACAGCGTGGCGTCGGTCTCCGGCACGATCCTCGCGGTCTGTTCGTGCACGGTGCTTCCCTTGTTCAAGGGCATCTACAAGAAAGGCGCCGGGCTTGGGCCCGCGGTGAGCTTTCTCTACTCCGGCCCCGCGATCAACGTGCTCGCCATCATTCTCACGGCACGGGTGCTGGGTCTTCAGCTCGGGATAGCACGCGCCGTAGGCGCAGTGATCTTTGCCTTTGTGATCGGCATCCTGATGCAGCTGATTTTCCTGAAGGAAGACAAGGAGCGGACCACCAACGCTGCGATGTTTCAATCGTATGATGACGAAGGTCGAACCCTCGGCCAGACCGCCGTCACCATGGCGGCGATGGTCGGCATCCTGGTGTTTCTGAACTGGGCACCGTCGGGTGGGCAGGTAGGCTGGTGGGACTTCCTGCATCGGTGGAAATGGCTGATCTCCGCCGGATTCGGGGTAATTCTGGCCGTTTCCCTCGTACGCTGGTATCAGCGCAGCGAACTCTCGGACTGGGTCACCGCAACCCGCGATTTCGCGGTGCAGATTCTTCCACTGCTGTTTGGTGGTGTCATGATTGCCGGCTTCCTGCTGGGGCGCCCCGGCCACATGGCCCTCATCCCCGAAGGGTGGATCGCCGGGCTGGTGGGAACCAACTCGCCGGCGAGCAACGTAATCGCTGCGGTGTCGGGTGCCCTGATGTACTTTGCGACCCTGACCGAGGTTCCGATCATGCAGGGCCTGATCGGCGCCGGCATGCACCAGGGCCCGGCGCTCGCGCTGCTGCTCGCAGGCCCCTCGCTCTCGCTCCCGGCGCTGCTGATCATCGGCAGCGAACTCGGCCCCCGAAAGACTCTGGTCTATGCGATTCTGGTTGTCGCTCTCTCCGCGACTGCCGGGATCATGTACGGTCAGATTTTTGGTTCCGCATAAAAGAACGCCCCGGCACATCACCCCGGGGCGGCTTCGCTCACTGAGCCTGGTACGCTTTGATGGTTTCCGCGATCTCGTCGGGCGTGAACACCTTGCCAAACTTCTGGACCGTTCCGTCGATCGCAAGTCCGGGGGTGCGCATTACGCCCATCTCGATGATCTGGTCCATATTGGTCACCTTCTCGAAGGTCGCCTCCACGCCGAGCATCTTAGCGGCCTCACGAGCGTTCTGCTCCAGGTTCTGGCAGTTCGGGCATCCGGAACCAAGAATTTGAATGTTCATCGTACTCTCCTCACGCTACCGTTAGCGAATTGCATTATTGGTCATTTAACCAATTACGCCTACTCCTGTCAAGAGAAACTACTCGTATTGGACGGTTGGGAACGAGCTTGACCGGTAGTAGGTTTCCTTGGCAAAATACGCAATAAATGGAGCCGTTGGAACACACAATGATTGATGAGACTGATCGCCTTCGCGCCGAGGCGCGTGCCGAGATTCTGAAAGCACTCGCTCACCCTACCCGGGTCTACATCGTGGATCTGATCCAGAGAGAAGGTCCCCATTGCGTCTGTCAGTTGACGGAGCGGATTGGCGCAGATACCTCTACCGTATCCCGCCACCTCACGGTCCTCAAGAATGCGGGCGTTCTTCAGGACCGTAAAGAGGGCACGACCGTCTATTATTCTCTGGGGTGCGACTGCATCAACGACTTCATGACCGGTTTGGAGTCGCTTCTGCGCGCCCGGCACCTGCGCGACGCCCGCCGCTTTGAAGCGGTGATTCAGCGGTAGACTTCCGTGAGCACATTGTTCCACCCTTCCGCCGACGAACGCTTTGACGTTCGCCCGGCACTCCTGCTGGTGCTCGTTCTCTTCCTCAACCTGCTGCCGCGCGTGCTGCTCTCCCCGCTCCTCCTGGAGATCGAAGGCGCCTTCGATCTGTCGAGGGCCGAATCTTCAGGTCTGTTTCTCTTTGTCTCAGTTGGTTTCAGCATCACCATGCTGCTCTCGGGGTTTGTTGCCGAACGGCTCCACCATCGCGGTACCATTGTGCTCTCGCTCAGCGTGGTGGGAGCTGCATCGGTGCTGCTTGCTGCCGCCCCGTCGGCATCCGTTCTGCGCATGCTGCTCTTTGTACTGGGAATGGGCGCCGGGCTCTACGCGCCGTCGGGTATCGCCACGCTGACCGGCGCCGCCCACGCCCGCCACTGGGGCAAGGCACTGGCCCTGCATGAAGTCGGTCCGATTCTGGGCTTCTTCGCAGCGCCGGTCATCGCTGAAGCGGCAATCCAACTCGGGAGCTGGCGTCTGCTGTTCGCCGTAATCGGTATCGCCTGCTTTGCCATGGCGATCTTCTACCGCGGGTTCTCTCGTGGCGGCCGTTTCCCCGGCAGCCCACCCAATCTCCACCACATACGGTCCATTCTGGCACAGAGAACGTTCTGGGTGGTGGCCCTTCTCTTCATGCTGGCACTGGGGCTGGAGATTGGCGTCTTCGCCCTGCTTCCCACCTTCCTGATCGAGCGTCGAGCGATGACTTCCACCGCGGCCAACTCGTTGGTCTCCGTCTCCCGGCTGACGGCGCTGCTGCTGGTCTTTAGCTCCGGCGTGCTCGCGGATCGGTTTGGCGCGAGGCGCCTGCTCACGACGGTCTGCCTGCTCGCCGGAGTTACCACGGCGCTGATCGGCATCTCTCGGGGCTCGATGCTGTATGCGGCCGTTTTGGTGCAACCGATGCTGATTTCTGCCTTTTTTCCGGCGGCTCTCGTCCTCCTTTCCGGCATCGCCGCCCCCGAGTCCCGCAACGTGGTTATCTCTCTGGTGATTCCCATTTCGTATCTGTTTGGAGCGGGCGCCGCACCGCTGGGGATTGGCCTGCTGTCCGAGGCAGGGGCCTTCGGCGCGGGCTTTGTGATGCTGGGCGTACTGATGATGGCCTCCACGCTGTTGCTGCGCTTCCTTCCGAGGACGCCCGTTGACAACGGTGGCACCGACTCGCACAGTGGCCGTGGAGGTGCGATGTGACCACAAAGACCAAATGGCTTGTCTACGCCATCGGCGGACTGATTCTGATTGGCGCGGGCGTCAGCATCGTGGGGGAAGCGATCGTCAGAAAGGCGGCCGCCGACCCATGGTTCTGGATCGGGACCGCCGGCCTGGTTGTGTTGAATGCAGGGGTCAGCGTCTTCGGACAGGCAGTGGTATTCCGCTCCCGACTGACGTGATGGAGGGGCGCGGATACCTCGGTCAGTCCACAGCAACGACCGCGATGCCCAGATCGCGTAACTGGTACCGGTTGTCGCTTCCACCGCGGTGGGTGAGTTCGATCCGGTTGAAACTGCCGGAATTTGTCTGACCGTCTTCGGCGTCGAACACGACAGTATTGGTCCACGCGCCGATCGCCCCCGCACCTGGGTACACGCCCAACACGGTGACCTCGGACTCAGTGATCCGAACAGTGATTCGCAACCACGGCGCTGAGCCGCCGTTGACAATCAGATTTCCCGGACTGGTTTGCAGCGCCTTACGGCGCTGTGCCCCGAGACTGGGCGCATTCACGCGGGCGTTTTGCAGACTGCGATCGCTCGCTCCGGTGACCGGTGCAAACTCAATGCCCAATGTCGTGGACATTTCCAAACGGGCGGCGCTGCCGTTATCGTGCAGAAGCGCTACTCCCATGCGGTTGTTCTCGGGCCGTGACACATCGCTTACCGCCCGGAAATCAAACGAGATTTCGGTTACAAAACCCGGTTCCGCGAGAACGCTTTGCACGGCAAACCGGGGAGACACCGCGCTGGCCCATTCTGTTCCCCCCGCTTCCAGAACTACCCCGTTATCGAAATCATCGATCAAGCGAAACGCCGACGTTGTGCCGAAAAAACCCAGCGCGTCGATCGTCACGCCGGAATCGGCGTTCAGTTCGTCGATAGCCCCAGAGAAATCGAGCACCGAGCCGACAGTCACGCTCTCTGAGGGATCCGGATCCGTTGATGCACCGCCTCCGCTGGAGCGGTCACGCGTCGAACTCCCAAAGGGGTTCGCACAAAACGAGAGCGAAAGAATAACGATCATCACCGCGACGACGCGGAGCGTGTTGATCGAGGTACTCACTGTTCTTGCATTGTTTTTCATCTTCTCACATCCTTATTCGTTCAATAAGCAATTACCATACCAAGAGTGGAGCCAAGACGCCATTCTTCGCGTAAGCCGAATAAAGCGTTGCAAAGGTGAGGGTTACGTGACCCGGCGGGATCACCGGTCGTGCATCAGTGATTAAGAAATCTCGGTGGGTAATGCATATTCGTATGCAGAACGCATGGATCATGCATTCTGCATACCCGTATGCTCGGTCTCAGCTCGCCGTGAGGCTGCGGAAAGGACTCAGCCCTGCACGGGAAACGGCGTCCACTTCTGCGTGCTCTTTCCGCTGGCGATCACGGTTTCGATGAACCGTACGCCGCGCACTCCGTCCGCGATGGTTGGGTAGTCGAGATCGTCCGAGCCGACGGCGTGACCGCCCTCGACCGCGTGGATCGCGAGTGCGGCACCCTTGTAGACGTTGGCGAAGGCTTCCAGAAAGCCGCCGGGGTGCCCGGGAGGGATGGTGCCGGCGTTGCGGGCCGCTTCACACAGGTAGCCGTTGGCGCGCTTGAGAATCTGCTCCGGTTGTCCGAGCTGCTTGAACGAAAGATAGTTGGGATCTTCCTGATGCCACGTCAGGCTCCCCTTCTCACCGTAGATCCGCAGCCGAAAGGCGTTCTCTTCGCCCGCACAGATCTGGGATGCAAGCATGACGCCCCTGGCACCGCCACGATAGCGCACCAGAATGCTCGCGTCATCGTCAAGCGCACGCCCGGGGACCATCGCCGAGACGTCGGCGCAGAGCTCTGCGATCTCCAGCCCCGTGATGGTTGAGACCAGGTTTTCGGCGTGAGAGCCGATGTCTCCCACAGCACCCGCGATTCCCGACCGCGCGGGATCGGTACGCCATTCGGCCTGTTTGGCACCCTGCTCTTCGAGTTTGGTGGAAAGCCAGTCCTGGTTGTACTCAACAATGACCTTACGGATGGTGCCAATTGCGCCGGAGCGAACCATGTGCCGCGCCTGCTTCACCATGGGATAGCCGGTGTAGTTGTACGTTACCGCAAAGACGGTGCCTGCTTTTTCGACCAGGGACGCGAGCTCGTCGGCCTGAGCGGACGTATGAACCAGCGGCTTGTCGCAGATCACGTGAAAGCCGGCTTCCACGAACGCCTTCGCTACCGGAAAATGCAGATGGTTGGGTGTAACGATGGACACCGCATCAATCCGCTCATCCTGCGGCAGGCGCAACTCACCCTCCAACATCTCCTGCCAGCTGCCGTAGTTGCGCGCATCGGGAAGGCCCAGATCGCGACCGGACGCCTTCGCCTTCTCAGGCGTCGATGAAAGCGCTCCCGCAGAGAGCTCGTACCAACCTTCAATCCACGACGCGTGCCGATGAACCGAACCGATGAAGGCATCTCTGCCTCCACCGACCATTCCCAGCCTGAGACGGCGAACCGGTGTAGCCATGGGTACTCCTAGAACCTGCCGCTGGTGCTGCCGGAGAGAACGATGCCGATCAGGAACTCGTTCTCACGATCCCCGCCCACCACTTCGTACAGGATGTACTTGGAGTTGACGCCGATGCGCCACGAGTCACCCGCCAGATCCGCGCCCGCTTCGGCGAATGGAGCGTGCTGCCCCTTACTGGTGAAGCGATACCCACCACCGCCCTTCAGTGAAAGACCGGTCTGCTCACCCACGGGCCACCGCCGGCCAAAGAGTGCCGAGGTATCCAGACCGTAGAAGTCATCTCCGGATCCACCCCCGCGATAGAAGATGGAGTTTCGCCACGCCATCCACGGGGAAAAGTGGGTGTTCAGGGCGGCGTTTGCTTCAAAAAACGTGTCGTCCCCGTCGAAACCGGTGGAGCCACCGATATCGTACGAGAACCCCGGGTATCGATCAAACGACTCGAATGCGGCTGCGGTAACCGGAACCAGAAGTGTGGCCATCGCGAAGAGCGCGAATGTAGTCCAGAGTACTCGTCTGTTCATGGTGTCCTCCCGAGTACAACCTATCACACCGATACGGGTTTACCAAGGCGCGAAGACGGGGGCGTGAGGGATTGAACCCACGGCGGCCTTGACTCCCAGTTCCGAAATCGATATTGTTTTACTGACTATTAGTCATAAAATTACCAACATTCAGGTTGAAAGATGGGAATATCGGATCGAAAACAGCGTGAGCGGGATCATCGTCGAAAGACCATTCTGGCAGCTGCCTCACGGCGCCTGCTCTCGGCTGGAGTGGAGAGCACCACCATGGCGGACATTGCCGAAGAGGCGGAGCTCTCCAAAGCGGCTCTCTACCTCTACTTTCGCAGCAAAGAGGCGCTGATCTACGC
>SLTF01000189.1 GCA_007130025.1 Spirochaetales bacterium
CGCGTACGCGAGCGGGATATCGCCGCGGAGACCAACGACCTGCGTGACGAGGCGCGCGATCTCGAGCGCGGCATTCAGCGCTACCCCTCCGACGCCGTGACGCTGCGCACCGCTCTGTTCGAGCGGGGAATCACGGCGACCCATTTCGCCGAACTGCTTGAAGTAGTCGATCCCGAGTGGCAGTCCGCTGCCGAGGGCGTACTCGGACCGCGTCGCTTCGATCTCCTGGTCAACGAGGACCAGTTCGCCGCTGCCGTTGTGCTCTACCGGAACCACCCTGATCGCCCAAGCGGCGTCGGTTTGCCAGAGCTGTCGCGAATGCACGACGCCGAGGTCACACCCGGATCGCTCGCCGAAGTACTCGAGGCGGCAACCCCGCAGTCGCGTCGGTACCTGGCGTGGCTTCTCGCCGAGGTGGTGCGCACGGACGCGGACCACCTTCGGGACCACGCAGACGCGGTCACCGGCGACGGCCTGCGCTACACCCGGAAGCGCTTCGAGCGACTCGACCCCGAGAGCTGCTCGCGCTGGTTTATTGGCGCGGGAGCCAAGGCGCGACGGCTGGAGCAGATTCGCGCTCGCCTTGCGGAACTCGAGGCCGACCTCAACGCGGTGCGTGCGGCGAACGGCGAGGCGGAAGCGAAGGCGCGGGCGTTGCGTGACGCGTACGACCGCCTGCACGAGATGGAAGCGCTCGCCGACGCGTCTGCGCGGCTGGAGTCGCTGACCGCGGAGATCGCCGAGACCGAGCGGCTGCTCGCGGCTATCGACACCACCGGCTTTGAGCAGCTCAACCTGCAGATCGGCGCCCTCGCCGATGCAACGCGCATCCTGCAGAAGGAGATCGACTCACTGAACGGTGAGCTCGGGCGCCTCGAGGAGCGCTGCCGTACCCTCGCCGCGCGCGAAGAGGAGTTGCGGGGGCGCCTGGAACGGCGAAGCGACGCGGTTCGCGGGTTCTTGTTGGAGTACCCCGACGAAGAGGCTGCGTGCGAGGAGTACTACCAGACGCAGATCTCCCGCGAACAGAAGCAGGGCGGGCGCCTTGACTACGGGGAGATCCTGAGTCGCTGGCAGCGGGCGGTAACCGGCTTCACCACCCGGCTCGAGAACGCCCGGAGCGCGCTCCGCGAGCTGAAGCAGGGGTACAACCGCGACTTCAACGCCCTCCTTCCCACCGAAGAAGACGCCTCGCGCGACCACCGCGACTCCCTGTTGCGCTTCGAACGGACCGAGCTTCCCGCCTACCGCGACCGCATCCAGCGCGCCCGCCGCGAGGCCGAGGCGCAGTTTCGCGAGCACTTCGTCAGTCGACTCAACGAATACGTGCTGCAGGCGCGCGACAGCTTCACCGAGATCAACTCCATCCTCAACGTGATTCAGTTTGGCCGCGATCAGTACGCCTTCACCATCCACGAGCGCCCCGAGAAGCGCGGCGTTCTGGAGGTGATCCGCACCGCCGCCGAGATTCGCACCAACGAGGGAACCCTCTTCGAAGCGCTCTCCAGCGATGAGGAGCGCGCCGAGGTGGAGCAGCTCTTCCAGCGAATCCTGGAAAACGACCTCGACTCGCCCGAGGTGGCGGAGATCTGCGACTACCGGCAGTACTTCCAGTACGATATCCGCATTCGCCACACCGACGCGCTCGACGAGAAGACCGGCAAGCCGCAGGAGTCGATGCTCTCCAAGGTGCTGCGCGAAAAATCGGGAGGCGAGGCGCAGACCCCCTACTACGTGGCGATCGCCGCGAGCTTCTATCGCTACTACCAGGACGATCCGGACGCCGTGCGGCTTGTGCTCTTCGACGAGGCGTTCAACAAGATGGACGACGACCGCATCGAGAAGACCATCGACTTCTTCCGGAAGCTTCAGATGCAGATCATCACCGCCGTTCCGACGGAAAAGATGGAGTTCATCGCCCCGTACATGGACCAGACCAACGTGATCGTACGCAAGCACCACCGCGCCCACGTACGGGAGTTCCGAGTCTTGCCGGAAGGCACGGTGTGATCACGCCGACCGCCCGGCGCATTCTCGAGCAGTTCGCGGCGGCGTTTCCAACGTCGGCCCACTACCGCGGCGGCCGACCGTTGCGCAAGGCGGGGTGGGCCGGGCTCATGCCGGAGATCGAGCGGGATGTCGAGGCGAAGCAGCGCTTTCTCGACGCGGTGGACGAGCTCGTGGCCGCCGGGATTCTTCTGGTGCGATGGCGGCGCTTTCGCGAGGGCGACGAGGTGGAAGCGCTCTCCCTGCGCGACCCGGCGGCGCTCTTCGCCGCGCTCGGAACCCGTTCCCCAACCGAGACCGCCGGCGCCCTGCGCGCGGTGCTCAGGGAGACCACGTGTCGGCCCGCTTCCCTTGCCGAGGCAGTGGCAAGCCACGTTGCCGCCCTGCTTGACGCAAACCACCCCACGCCGTTTGCGGACGAAAAGGAGCTCGCCGACACGCTGCGACTGCTCGCTTTGTCTCCCGAACAGGTAGCGAAGCAGCCGATCCGCGCCCTGAGCGTCCGGCTCTTCTCCAACAGCAAGCGAATCGAGGCCATCCTTCGCACCGTGGACACCGCAACGCGTGCCGCCGCGGGCGTTGCCGCAACGGAAGTGCTCGGGCTGTCGCGAAGCTACCCCGAGGCGACCATCGCCCTCCGGGGCTCCATCACCTTCGCCGACGGCCGGCGCTGGGAGCTGCTCGGGGAGTCGGTGACGCTGCCGCTGGAAACCATTACCGCGATCGAGGAAATCATCTTCGCCGGAGAGCTCATCACCGTAGAGAACAAGGAGTCGTTCGCCGTCACGGCTGCAGGTGCGCTTGGCTCCAAAACCGCGGAGTGGCCCGGCGAGCCACATACGTCGACCGGCGGACCGAAGATCGCGGGCGCAGCCTCAGTCCGCGCCGCGGGCGCCGTCATCTACACCGCCGGGCACCCCAACCGCGCGGTACAGGCGGTGGTTCGCCGGGCGGCCGTGGGCGGAGCCGCCGTTCGTCACTTTGGCGACATGGACCCGGAAGGCCTCCTCATCTACCAGGAGATTGCCTCGCTGGTTCCCCGCCTGCAGCCGCTCTTCATGGACCCCCAAACCTACAATCGTCTTGCCGCCCACGGCCGCCCCCTCACCCAAAAAGAGCTCGCCCTGCTTGAGCGAATCACTCGCCCCGAACTGGCGCCGCTGGTGGAGCGTATGCGCGCACGGAAGGTTGCCGTCGAGCAGGAGGTGATCGATCCGGGAGTGGGTGCTTACCTCTTCCCGCCGCCAATCCCAATCCGCAGATACGCCCGATCATCAAACGACCGCTGACCTCGATACCGCCCCTTTGTTGACGGCACCGCGTGCACCATCAGAGGGTCTGACTCCAGAAGGGCGTGAAGCGCGTTCTCAGTCTCCGCGAGGGTACCGTGGAGGTGGGGGTATCCGTCGCTTGCCAAGACCACTGACCGGGTGCCCGGCGGAACCGCGTGGATCACCATCTGGAACGATTC
>SLTF01000309.1 GCA_007130025.1 Spirochaetales bacterium
AGACGTGCAGAACGTGCTCGAGGTACTCCGCGCGGCGCGGTCCCCGGTACGGAATCCGAAGCCGCTGCTGTTCGGCCCAGTCGTCGTGCGCGATCGCCTGTTCCAGGCGGCGGGAAATCTCGGCGACCGGAAGCGATCGGGTCTCCTCGGCGGTGAACGTCAGCCGAAAGTCCACCAGCATCCGGCCCCGTCGGGGGAGGCGAGCCCAGCGGGGATGAGAGATGTGGCCACCGTGAAAGATCGGGCTGAGCACCGGAATACCGAGCAGCCGCACCAGCTTGGCGGTGGCCGGGAAGATCGGCAGTGGCCCCCCATCCCAGGTGCGTTCGCCTTCGGCGAAGAGGCAGATGATGTCGCCGCGGTCGCGGATGCGCATCATGTTCCGGATCGCTTCGAAGTCCGAGATGCCCTTGGACTTGGGGATGGTCCCCACCAGGTTCAGCAGTGGCGCCAGAATCCTCGATCGAAAATTGGCGTCGGCGGCGAGAAAGCAGACCGGGTAGGGAATGAGGCTTCCCAGGATGAAGGGATCCCAGTACCCGACGTGATTGGGGAGCACGAGGTAGGGTGGCTTTAGCCGGCGCAGCAGCCCGCGGTTGCGGGTGCGCACGTTGAACAGCAGGCGCAGCCCGGTGCCCAGCGTGGCCTTCAGGAGCAGATGGAACAACCGATTGGCGCGAATGTCGGTGCGCGAGCGCGGCATCGGCCTCACTGTAGCGAAAAGGGAAAATGTTGACTACGCGTTGGGAATGATTTACAACTGAAACCCTACGGAGGCGCCACATGAACTTTTCCTGGTCACTGTTTGTCGACCTTGGGGTCATATCCGCCGCGCTGGTTCTGGCCACCTTGATCCGGGCGCGGGTTCGGTTCTTCCAACGCTACCTGATTCCCAACGCGCTTACCGCGGGCTTCATTCTGCTTCCCCTGTACAATTTTGTCTTTCCTCAACTGGGAATCACGTCGGCGGGTCTGGGGGAGCTTGCCTACCACCTGCTGAGTATCTCGTTTGTGGCCATGGCGCTGAGAAAGTCGCCTCCCGGAGGAACAAAAGGCGACAAGCGCATCTTTTCCACCAGCGTGGCCGTACTGTCACAGTACGCCCTGCAGGCCGCAGTTGGTCTGCTGCTGACGCTGCTCTTCATTGTGACCATCATGCCCAACCTCTACCACTCGTTCGGGTTTCTGCTGCCGCTTGGCTTTGTGCTGGGGCCCGGCCAGGCCTTTGCCATCGGCTCGGGATGGGAGATATCGGGTATTGCCGGCGCGGGAAGCGTTGGGCTTACCTTTGCCGCCATTGGGTTCATTGTCTCCTGCTTTGGTGGCGTGTTTCTGATCAACTACGGCATCAAGCGCGGCTGGCTGGAGAAGCGCTTCGTGGAGGTGCTCAATCAGCAGGGGGTCAAGACCGGCGTCTACGCGCGTGATGCCGCCAAACCGATAGGATCCAACCTCACCACCGAGACCGAGGCCATCGACTCGATGTCGTTCAATACCGCCATCGTCCTGCTCTGTTACTTCGCTACCTATCTCTTTCTCCAGGGAGTGACGGCGCTGCTGTCGTTGATTGGGCCGCTGGGAGCCGAGCTCGCGATCAACCTCTGGGGCATCAGCTTCATCTTTGCCTCGCTGATTGGACTGCTGTTCAAGGCAATCTTCTTCGGGCTCAAGATCGAGTACATCCTGGACAACGCAACGCTCAATCGCGTCTCCGGCCTGTCCGTGGACGTGATGGTGGCAAGCGCAATTGCCGCAATTTCTCTGGTGGTGGTGTCGCGTCTCATCGTACCCATCCTGGTGCTTTCCGCCGTGGGGACCGTGCTTGCGGTGCTCACCATTCCGTGGATCTGCTCCCGCCTGTTCAAGGATCATCAGTTCCACCGGATGCTGATCGTCTTTGGGGTGTCCACCGGAACGCTCTCTACCGGCCTTGCCCTCCTGCGCGTCATCGATCCCGACTTCGAGACGCCGGTCGCTTCCGACTACGCCTACGCGTCGGGTATCACCTTCGTGCTGGCCATCCCCTTCATTCTGTCGATCAACCTGCCGGTCCGCGCCTTCATCACCGGCAACATGGTGTTCTTCTGGATCGCCCTCGCAGTGAGTCTCGGCTATCTGCTGTTCACGGTGATCTCCTATTTTCTCCTCTGCGGTCGTCGTGCCGTCGCCAGGCCGTCGCAAGTGTGGCTGCCGCCGGCTCCCGCGCAAGCGCGGCGCAGCGCGTAGGCATCGGGAAGGTTTCCGCGGTGTGTCTTGACGCTGAGCGCGGCGACGGTCGCGGAACCAGGGGCCTTCGCGGACCCAACGGGGTATCCGTTCCGGTATTCGACGCCTTCATGTACCCGCTGGAAGCCGTTGCGCTGCGGCGCCGTCGCCGTCGGCTGATTCCCCGGGCTTCGGGCAGGGTGCTGGAGGTAGGGATCGGTTCCGGTGCCAACCTGCCGTACTATCGCTGGGAGCAGGTGGAGTCGTTGACGATGGTCGATCCAACCATTCCGCCGGCAATCCGCGACCAGGTCTATCCAGTTCCTGTCTCGTTCCATCCGCTGAGCGTCGAGGAGCTTCCCTTTCCCGATGCGTCCTTCGACACCGTGGTATTTACCCTGGTCTTCTGCAGCGTGCCCGACAACCGGGGCGGACTGCGAGAGGTTGCCCGGGTGGTGAAGCCGAGCGGGCAGGTGTTCTTCATCGAGCACGTCTTGCCGCCCTCCACCCGGCTCCACGCCGTGATGCACGCCATCAACCCCTACTGGCGCCGGGTCAGCAGCGGATGCAACATCACCCGCAAGACCGACGAGGAACTGACCGCCGCCGGACTCTGCATCAGCGAGATGGAGCGGTTCGGCCGGGGCTTTGTGATCGCGGGTCGCGCAGCGCGATGCGCCCCGGCGTGAGTTTTGAGCCGCGAGCGATCGTGGGTTGACGGTTGACGATCGGCAGGAAGCGGGCGACAATGGCGAGACAGTAATCAACAGGAGAAGGGCATGCAGCTTTCGGATAATCTCCACACGGAGACGTGTTGGGGGATTGAGGAGCACGCGTTCGACGCGCAGCAACTCGTTACTAACGGCAGTAACTACATGGTGGGAAACGGTTACCTGGGATATCGGGGGACCTTCACGGAGTGGACGCGCGACCAGTACGTAGGCTGCGTGGTCACCGACACCTACGATACCGCCGACGGAAAATGGAAGGAGCTCTGCACCGTTCCCAATGCCCTCTTTCTGTCGGCATCGGTCGACGGACAGAGGGTAGACGCCCTCAGCGGTACTCTCACCTCCTATCGGAGGAGCCTCAATCTGCAGCACGGCGTACACGGCCGCACCATGGAGTGGAAGAACGGCGGCGCAACCGCCGAGATCACCGACAGTCGGTTTGCCTCCATGGACAACCTGCACGTCATTGCGGCGCGCTGTCGAATCGAGGCAACCGGGCCGGTAGCCGTCACGCTCGGGATTGACGGTGATATCTGGAGCCT
>SLTF01000069.1 GCA_007130025.1 Spirochaetales bacterium
CCGATGAGGGCGATGGGATTATGCCCTGCGCGCGCGAGATGCACCATGGCGAAGAGTGGGACCATGTGGCCCGCGTGCAGACTCGGTCCGGTAGGATCGAGCCCCACGTAGAAGGTTACCGGGCCGGCATCCGTTGCCGCCTGCAACCCGGCGCGGTCGGTGCACTGCTGCAGAAACCCGCGCCGTTCCAGTACCGAGAGTGCTTGGTTCACTCCCCCACCCTCCGGTACTCGCGGATTGCCTGCTTGATGCGGATGGTGAGCTCTGCAACCGGGATGCGCACCTGCTCCATGGAGTCACGGTAGCGCAGCGTCACGGTATTGTTCTCTTTGGTTTCATAGTCGATGGTGATGCAGTATGGGGTACCGATCTCATCCTGCCGGCGGTATCGCCGCCCAATGGCGCCGCTCTGGTCGTAGAAGGTGGTGAAGTCTTCTCGCAGCTCTCGCTCGATATCGCGGGCGAGCTCGGCGAGGCCGTCTTTCTTGACGAGCGGGAACACTCCCACGGTGATCGGTGCCAGTTCGGGGTGGAAGCGCAGTACGGTGCGCACGTCATCTTCAGCGATGGTCTCTTCTTCGTACGCATCAGAGAGCACCATGAGCACACTGCGCGTCAGCCCGGCTGAGGTCTCGATAATGTAGGGCAGATAGCGTTCCTTGGTCAGGTCATCGAGGTAACTCAGATCCTTGCCGGCGAACTCGCTGTGCCGAGAGAGGTCGAAGTCGGTGCGGTTGTGGATGCCTTCCAGCTCCTGCCACCCAAACGGGAATAGAAACTGAATATCAAACGCGTCCTTCGCGTAGTGGGCAAGCTCGTCGGGCCCGTGCTGGGAGAAGCGCAGCCGGTCCATCCTGATACCCATCTTGCGGTAATAGTTGATCCGCTGCTCCTTCCAGTACTCGAACCACTTTTCGTCTTCGCTTGGGTGAACAAAAAACTGCATCTCCATCTGCTCGAACTCGCAGGTTCGAAAGATGAAGTTCTTGGTGACGATCTCATTTCGAAACGCCTTGCCAACCTGGGCAATCCCAAACGGGATCCGCACGCGGGATGTCTGCAGCACGTTCTTGTAGTTGACGTAAATTCCCTGCGCGGTCTCGGGCCGCAGGTAGACCACGGAACTTGACTCCTGGACCGGCCCGAGGTGGGTCTTGAACATCAGGTTAAACTGCTTGGGCTCAGAGAGCGGGTTCCCCGCCGGGCTGGTTTTGGTGCGCTGATTCTCTTCGGGGAGATGATCCCAGCGAAAGCGCTCGTTGGTCACGGTATCCTCAACCATGAGATCCGAGAAGCTGTCCACATGGCCGGACGCTTCCCATACCCGCGGATGCATCATGATGGCAGCGTCAAGGCCAACGATGTCGTCGTGCAGCTGCGTCATCTCACGCCACCAGAACCGTTGAATGCGATTCTTGAGCTCCACGCCAAGCGGGCCGTAGTCCCAGGCGGATGAGAGACCACCGTAGATATCTGAAGACTGAAAGACAAACCCTCGACGTTTGCAGAGGGAGACGATGGTTTCCATCGTGCCGGAGCTGGTTGCTGGTTGATCACTCATTACTTTCCACCTTCTGTTCGCAAGAGTTGCAATACGGTATCGATTCGTTTCAGCACCCGCGTTTCGCCAAGGAGCCGCATGGATCCAAAGAGCGGAGGCGAGACACGAGACGCAGTGACCGCCATCCGAAGCGGCATCAACAGGGAACCCAATTTGAGATCCCGCTCCTCGGCGGCAAGGCGAAATCGTTCCTCGTTTTCTTCGTCGCTGCGGGAGGCAAATCCGCCCACCAGTTCGCGCCCCAGTTCCAGCAATTGCACCGTCTGTGCCGCGCTGAGGTTTTTGGGGATGAGTTCATCCATCTGGTACGGGAGATCATCGGTAAAGAGGAAGCGCACAATGTCAGCCGCTTCGGTCAGGTACTTCATGCGCTCGCGCACAAGGGGGCTCGCACCGTGCAGAATCGCGGCCTCGTTGTCGGTGATTGGGGTGCTCACAACGCCGGCGGACTGGAGGATCGGCGTTACAAGCGCTTCGAGTTCTTCGTCGCTTTTCTGCCGAATATAGTTTCCGTTGAACCACTCGAGTTTCTTGTAGTCGAAGACCGCCGGCGCCTTATTGATCTTCTGTGGATCAAACAGCTGCTCCAGTTCGCCAACGGTGAAGAACTCGCGCTTGTCGTCGTAGGCCCATCCAAGCAGGCTCACGTAGTTGATCAACGCTTCAGGGAGATAGCCCTGGTTCCGAAACTCGATGACGCTGGTGGAACCGTGCCGTTTGGAGAGCTTCTGTCCATCTTTTCCCATAACCATTGGAAGATGACAGAAGGCCGGCGGTTCCCATCCAAAGGCGCGATAGAGCTGAACGTGCAGCGGCGCGGATGGAATCCACTCCTGCGCCCGAAGGATATGGGTGATCTGCATATGGTGGTCGTCGACCACGTTGGCCAGATGATAGGTGGGGAACCCGTCGGATTTCAGAAGCACCGGGTCGGGAGTTATGTCTTTGTTCTTTTTCTTGACGCGGCCAAGGATCAGATCTTCGAAGACGGTCTCACCCTCAAGCAGCCCCTTAAACCGAATGACGGGTACCACACCGCGCGACTGGTAATCCGCAATCTGTTCTGCGGTATAATTCCTGCCGCGCCGATCGTATCCCGCGCCCTTCTCGCCCTGCTCTTCGCGCATCGCCGCGAGTTCTTCCGGGGTGTCGTAGGCGTAGTAGGCGTTTCCCTGCTCGACGAGTTGTCGTGCGTATCCCTGATAGAGCTCGAGCCGCTGCGACTGAAAATAGGGCGCGTGAGGGCCATCAACCCCGGGACCTTCATCCCAGCTGATTCCGAGCCACGCGAAGGTGTCGTAGATGTCCTGCAGCGCCCGTTCATCGTACCGCTCCCGATCGGTGTCCTCCACCCGCAGGATGAAGGTTCCGCCCTGAGACCGGGCAAAGAAGTAGTTAAAAAGCGCCGTACGAACGCCGCCAATGTGTTGAAGCCCCGTGGGTGACGGGGCGTATCGAACTCGTACACTCATGATCGTGGCCCGATTATACGGATGCCCCCGCGCGGGGTCAACAACGCGCTGACTGACTTACTGCTGATACCAGGAGAGAAAGTCCGCAAGCCGATCGACTGCGTCGGAGAGCACCTCAACAGGAGGCAGAAACACTAACCGAAGATGGTTGCGATCCATGCAGTTGAACCCGGTGCCCTGCACCAGAAGTATCTTCTTCTCCCGCAGGAGATCGAGTACCAGCTGTTGATCGTTCTGGATGGCAAACCGTTTGGGATCCAGGCAGGGGAAGAGGTAGAGCGCACCCTTCGGTTTCACACAGCTCACTCCGGGAATGGCGTTGAGCTTCTCCCAGGCCATGTCCCGCTGCTGATAGAGCCGTCCACCGGGTCGCACCAGATCTTCAATGCTCTGGTAGCCGCCGAGCGCCGCCTGCACCGCGAGTTGCGCCGGTACGTTGCTGCAGAGCCGCATGTTGGACAGGATATCCAGCCCTTCACGATAGTCGGTTCCCAGGTTCTTGCGCCCCGAAAGCACCATCCATCCGGCACGGAACCCCGCGGCGCGATAGCTCTTGGACAGCCCGTTAAAGGTCACGCAAAAGACGTCGTTGCAGATGGTGGCAAGCGAGGTGTGGCGGGCATCGTCGTAGACGATCTTCTCGTATATCTCGTCGCCAAAAATGATCAGCCCATGCTCCGCGGCGAGTCGGTGAATGCCCTCCAGCACGTCAACAGGATAGACGGCGCCGGTGGGGTTATTGGGGTTGATCACCACAATCGCCCGCGTCCGCGGCCCGATCTTTTTTTCGATGTCGTGGAGATCCGGCGTCCAATCCGCCGCCTCATCGCAGACGTAGTGAACCGCCCGGCCGCCGCAGAGATTCACCGCCGCGGACCACAACGGGTAGTCCGGCGAAGGAATCAGCACTTCGTCGCCGTTGTTGAGCAGGGCCTGCATGGACATGACGATCAGCTCACTGACGCCGTTTCCAATGTAGATATCCTCGATGTCGACATCGAGGACCCGCTTCTGCTGATAGTTCTGCATCACGGCCTTTCGCGCAGAGAAGAGCCCTTTGCTCTCACAGTACCCCTGCGCGTCGCGGAGATTCACGATGACATCGTGCAGCAGCTCGTCCGGAGCATCAAAGCCAAACGGCGCAGGGTTCCCGATGTTGAGTTTGAGGATCTTGAATCCCTCTTCCTCGAGTCGCTGTGCCTCGGTCAAAACCGGCCCTCGAATATCGTACAGAACCCCGGCCAGCTTTTCAGATTTGAGATAGTGTGGACCCACCGACATAGAATACGAACCTCCGTGAGAGACGTGTTGGGATGAGCGAGAGTATCAGGCGGCCTGGTTGCCGGCGTCGAAGATCCACAACGACGCGTCATTGACCAGCTTCTGAAGCACAACCACCTGAAGGTTGGAACGGTTTTTCTCGATCTCTTTCTGCCACTGGGCGTCACTGAAGCGCGCACGCAGCGCCTTCTTTCCTTCCAGAACCGCGTTCTTGACGTCTTGATCACGCGGGACCATCGCATCAAGCAGATAGAAAGAGAGCGCCTTCAGCAGCGAGTTTCGCGTTTGCGACGGCACCGCCATGAGGACGTCGCGTGCCTCATCGGCGCGCCGCTGCAACAGGAGGGAGAAGGCGTAGCCCCACTCGATCCAGGGCCGATCGGTGCACCGTGGATCGTTTTTGAGTTCGCCGTAGTATCGCTCGAGATCCGCATGATCGTTCATCAGAAGATGCGGAACGCCAAACGGCAAGGCAAAGAGCGGAATCATGTCGGGACGGTGCTCGCGAAAGTGTTCCTCAAGCTTCAAGATCCGCGAGGGCTCGGAAACCAGGATATAACTGTTGATCAGGAGTTGGACGTGCTGCTTGCGGAATCGTCGTTGCGTATAGATCCGCTCCTCAAGGTGACCGATCAGGCCTCTCCAGTTCTCCGTCTCGAGCAAACCGAACATCTTCCAGTTTACGGCGAAATAGGTGTTGAGCCCGCCGATGATTACCAGGAAAATCGCCGCAAGCGGCCAGTTTGTGGCCCAGAAGGTCCTGCTGTACTCCCACCCAAGGAAAAAGACGGGGATCAGAAACACAAAAAGAAACGATAGGAGAACGATTCCGTTGAACAGCACGAAAATGAGCTTAAATTTCATCAGATTTTCTCCTATAATTAAAACAAGTGTAACGAATCCGTCGTAACCGGGTCAACGGGATGGCAACCATGAACAGCGTGTCGGTGCGTACCATCGAACCGAATAAGTACTTCTCCGCTCCAACCTTTCTCGATCAGAAGTATATTCTGCTCTCTCCGGAAACCCCGTTTTCGCAGGAATTGAAACACCGCCTGATCAAGTGGGGCTTCGAGGAGGTCCGCACCACCGGCACGCTTTCGGACACGCCCGCCGATGCCCCGGGTGGCAGTGCGGCTGAGTCGGCGCCGCTGGTGGCGATGGAAGAGAGCGCTCAGGAGACCCAGGTTCTTCGCGAAGTGCAGAAATTCTATGCCGGGGTGCTCAGCTTCACCGAAAAACTGTTTACCGACTTTGTCACCCGGGGGGACCTCCCCCAGCGGCTGGTGTCGGAGAAAATCAAGGAGGTGGTGGAGACCGTCCGGGCAAAGCGCAAGTACGTGCTCCGCTTTTCGATCCTGCATAACGTCGACAAGAATTACATCATCGAACACTCGGTAAAGACCGCGTTTCTCAGCATTGCAATGGGCATGAGCCTCAAGATGCCACCGCACAAGTTAATCGAACTGGGAACCGCCGCCCTGCTGCACGAAATCGGCATGATCCGCCTCCCTCCGCAACTGTACATGAGCGACAAAGACCTCAGCCCCCAGGAGCGCAAAGCGCTGACCGCTCACACCCTGCTGGGCTTCAAGCTGCTGAAGCAGTTCTCCTATCCGCTTTCGGTATGCATTGCCGTTCTCGAGTGTCGCGAGCGCGTGGACGGCACCGGCTATCCGCGCGGAGTCACCTCAGAGCGGCTCTCCCTATACGCCAAGATCATCGCGGTTGCGGGAAGCTACGCCGCCCTCACCGCTGCCAGACCATTTCGTGACGCGTACGAACCGCACGAATCGATTCTCCTGCTCTTTCGCGACCGCGGCACCAAGTACGAAGAAGCGGTACTTCGCGCGCTGCTCGTCAATCTCTCCCTCTACCCACTGGGTACCTACGTGGAGTTGGCAAACGGCTATCGCGGTCTGGTGGTCGATGCGGTTGACGACAATCCCAAAGCCCCAATCGTGCGAGTCATGACCTCCGCCCAGGGCGAGCGATACGCCGATCAACCCACCGTCCGTACCACGGACGACCAGTACAAAGTTGTGAGAGCGTTGACGGCTTCCGAGGCCAGAGAGCTCCGCGCCTGATTCAGGAGGAAGAATGACCACCCCGATTTCCATCACGCTCCCGTCGGGCGAATGCCACACCGTTGACTCCGCTGTTCGGGTCAACGAGTACCTCAGCGGTACGACCGCCGACGGCCACCCGATTGTCGCCGCCATGGTGAACAACCAGCTCGTGAGCCTCTCATACAAGATCGAAGTCAACGCCGCGGTAGCCCCCATCACCATGCAAAGCGCCGAGGGGAGACTGGTCTACCGCCGCACCCTCTGTTTCCTCCTCACGATGGCTCAGGCGCAGGCGCTACCCAACCGCCGGCTGGTGATTGGTCACTCCATCGGGGAAGGCTACTTCTATCAGAGCGCCGATGGTGCCGATATCACCCATGAAGAGATCGCGACAATCGACCGCGCAATGCGTGACCTCATCTCCCGAGACCTCGCGATCGTACGCACCGTCGTCTCGTACCAGGACGCTCTGCACTATTTCCGCGAGGGCGGAATGGACGATACCGCCCTGCTCCTCGAACACCGCAACGAAAGCAAGATTCCGGTCTACCGCTGCGCCGAAATGATGGACATCTCTCACGGCCCCCTGCTTCCGACCAGTGGAATGATCACCGCCTTCGAGCTTCGACCGTTCAACCAGGGCCTGATTCTTCGCTACCCGGGATCCTCAGATCCGTACCGCCTGAACGAGTTCTTCGCGAGCCCGGTCCTGGCGTCCGTATACCAGGAGTACAAGCAGTGGGGGCGAATTCTTGGCGTGGGTTCGGCGGGTCAGCTGTCCGCCCTCACCCGCCGGAACCGTATCCGTGAGTTCATTCGGGTTGCCGAAGCTCTTCATGACAAGAAGATTGGGGAAATCTCAGATCGGATCGAAGCGCGTCGAGACGACGTCCGCGTGGTACTGATCGCCGGTCCATCTTCTTCGGGGAAGACAACCTTTGCAAAGAAACTCTCGGTACAGCTCACCGTCCACGGTTTTCAACCAATCGCAGTGTCACTCGATGACTTCTTTGTGCCGCGCGATGAGACCCCCCGCGATGAGCACGGCGACTTTGACTTCGAGCACATTCGGGCAATCGATATCGATCTGCTGAACGAAACCCTTCTCCGGCTGCTCGATGGAGAACGTGTTGAGATGCCCGAGTTCGACTTCAAGACCGGCAGCCGCCGCTACGCGGGCCGCATGCTGCAACTCCCTGAACGGGGTCTGCTGTTGATTGAGGGCATTCATGGTCTCAACCCCGATCTGATTCCCCGTCTCGATCGGTCTACCAGTTATCGCGTATATCTGTCCGCGCTTACCCAGCTCAACCTTGATGACCATAACCGGGTTCCCACTACCGACAATCGACTGATTCGCCGGCTCGTGCGAGACCACCAGTTTCGCGGGCACTCGGCCATCGGCACCCTCTCCATGTGGCCATCGGTTCGCCGTGGCGAAGACCGCAACATCTTTCCGTTTCAGGATTCCGCCGACAGCGCCTTCAACTCGGCTCTCGACTACGAGCTCGGCGTCCTGAAGAACTTTGCCGAGCCGCTCTTGCAGCAGGTGAAGCCGACCCACGCGGTGTACCACGAAGCGTCGCGGCTCTCGTCGTTTCTGAGCAATTTCACCCGCATCCCGGAGAAGTACGTGCCGGAACACTCGATCCTGCGTGAGTTCATCGGAGACAGTGGCTTCAAGTACTGACGGCGACGCCTCAAGAACCCGTAAACCGTGGCGGGTGGATCCATCTGCCACGCTCGGTGGGGCCCGCGGCGAGACCATTTGCCAGTCTGGCGAGGAAATCGTTCCGCGGGATCTCGCACGCGTTGAACCGGGCAAGGTGATCGGTGTACACCTGGCAATCAACCATCGCGTAGCCCCTGGAACGCAGGTGCTGCATGAGGACGGCGAAGCCCGCCTTCGACGCATCGTCACACCGACTGAACATCGATTCCCCAAAGAAGACGCGGCCGAGCGCGACCCCGTAGAGCCCGCCGACCAGGTCTTCGCCATCGAACACCTCGAGACTGTGGGCGTACCCGAGCTCGTGCAGACGGATGTAACCGTCGCGGATGTCGTCGGTGATCCACGTTCCGTCCTGTCCCGGACGAGGAACCTCACCGCACGCGGTAATCACGTCGGGGAATCGGGTATCCAGCCGATAGACGAAGGGGTCTCGCCGCAGAAGCCGCTCGAGTCGGCGGGGAAGATGAAACTCATCGGGAAACAGGACAAATCTCGGATCCGGATTCCACCAGAGGATCGGCTCACCGGGCGCGTACCACGGGAAGACGCCCTGGGTATAGGCAGACAGCAGCATGCCGGGAGAGAGGTTACCCCCCGCACCCACTATGCCTTCCGCGGTACCGTCTTCGGGCCGCGGGAAGCGAAAGCGGTCGTCGGGCCCAAGCCAGGGAAACTCGCCGGACACGGATGATTACAACGCGTGGGCGGTAATGACCACCTCGCCGTCAACGATGTCCGCTACGGCTGAGCCGCCGTCCTGCAGTTCGCCAAAGAGCACCGAATCAACGAAGAAGCTCTTGATCTTTTCTTCTACCAGCCGGGCGATATTTCGCGCACCAAACTCTTCGGAGTAGCCCTTCTCCGCAAGCCAGGTTACACAGGCGGGCGTTACTTCAAGCGTCACCGACTTTTCCGCCAGCTGGCCGATGAAATCGTCCAGGTCCTTGCGCACGATATCCTCAATGACCTCGGTTCCCAGTCGATGGAAGACCACCACCTTATCGAGGCGGTTTCGAAACTCCGGTGAAAAGAAACGTTCAACCGCATCACCAATGGCGTCCGCCTCGATGCGCCGGCTCCCGAACCCGATCATCGGTTTTCCGATCTCGCGAGCACCGGCGTTCGAGGTCATAATCACAATCACATTCCGAAAATCGGCGCGTTTGCCGCTATTGTCGGTTATGGTCGCGTAATCCATCACCTGCAACAGGACGTTGAAGATGTCCGGATGCGCCTTCTCTACTTCATCGAGCAGAAGAACCGCATGGGGCGTCTTCCGGATTGCCTCCGACAGCAAGCCACCCTCTTCGTAGCCCACGTAGCCGGGGGGCGACCCAATCAGCCGACTGATGGTGTGCTTCTCCTGATACTCGCTCATGTCAAACCGGAGCATTCCGATTCCGAGCGTCTCGGCGAGCTGCCGCGCAAGTTCGGTCTTTCCCACGCCGGTCGGACCAACGAAGAGGAAGGAGGCAACCGGTTTATCGGCCTTTCGAAACCCGGCGCGTGACCGCTTGACGGCCTGCACCACCTGTCCGATTGCCTCGTCCTGTCCAAAGACCACCCGCTTGAGATCGGCCTCCAGATCCCGAAGCCGATCCCGCTCGGATACGGTTACGCTCTTCTCGGGGATCTTCGCCATTTTTGATACCACCCGCTCGATGTCACTTTCCATGACGGTAACGGGCTTGCCCTCTTCGGCACTCGCCTCGCTGCGCATCCGCAGGTATGCACCACACTCGTCGATGACGTCGATGGCCTTGTCCGGAAGGTGACGATCGTTGATGTAGAGCGCCGAAAGATGAGCGGCCGCGCGCAGCGCCTCTTCAGAATAGACGACGTTATGGAACTCTTCGTACTTCGATCGCAGCCCCATCAGAATCTGAAACGCATCGTCCTCGCTCGGCTCGGGCACCTCAATCTTCTGGAAGCGTCGTGACAGGGCCCGATCCTTCTCGAAGTACCGCTTGTACTCCTCGAAGGTCGTCGACCCGATACAGCGGATCCTGCCCGACGCAAGCGCGGGTTTGAGCATGTTGGATGCGTCCATCGAGCCCCCGGATACCGCGCCGGCGCCCACGAGGGTGTGGATCTCGTCGACAAAGAGAATCACCTTATCGCGCTTCTCGAGCTCCTTCATCACCAGCTTCATGCGCTCCTCGAAATCTCCCCGGTAGCGCGTTCCGGCGAGCATGGAGCCCATGTCCAGAGAATAGATGGTGTAGCCCTTGAGCAGGTTGGGTACGGTCTCATCAGCGATTCGCTGGGCGAGGCCCTCGGTGATGGCCGTCTTGCCAACTCCGGGATCGCCGAGGTGAACGGGATTGTTCTTCATGCGCCGACAGAGCACCTGAATGGTCCGCTCAAGAATATCTTCGCGCCCGATGAGCGGCTCCAGCTTCCCCTCGCGCGCCTGAGCGGTGAGATCGGTGGTAAACTGCAAGAGGGGATCGCGCTTTTTGCGACGTCCGCCGGCCTCTTCAGCGGTAGCCGCATCCTGGTCGTCGTCGTCTTCTTCGGCCTCGGGAGCCACGTCCGCCGTTCCGTCCATTTCCTCGGATTCCGCATCGCGGCGTTCCGCGCCAACGTGGGACACCCCGTGGGAGATCACCTCCAGCAGGTCGAGACGCGTGATACCCGCCTTCCGCAGAAAAAACGAGCCGAATGACTCGTCCTCATCGAAAATCGAGACGAGGATGTCACCAATATCGACCTCCTCCTTGGATGCGTTCTCAGTGTGGGCGATTGCCCGCTCGATCACGTGCAGAAACCCCACCGACTGTGAGGGATCTTCACCGTCGATCACCGGAACCCGTTGCGACAGATGCTCATCCACCTCGGAGCGGATCAGATCGGGTTCCGCGCCGCACTCGTAAACCACGTCACGTGGATACTCGAAATGCAGCGCCGCGTAGAGCACGTGTTCGGGGGTGAGGTATTCGTGGTTCCGCTGCCGCGCTTCCTGATACGCCGCATTCAGAATAGCCTGCAGCTCGCGATTAATTGTCATTCACTCACTCTCCGCGCGAAATCCGTCATCGCGCTACGCCTTCTCCATGGTGCATTTCAGCGGGTACTGCCGCTCACGCGCCATTCGCTTGACCTGCTGCACCTTGGTAGAGGCTATGTCGTAGGTATACACGCCAACCGTGCCTTTTCCGTGTTTGTGCACGGAGAGCATGATCTTGGTTGCATCCATAACCGTCTTGCGAAACACCTTCACGATAACCTCAACCACAAATTCCATGGTGGTATAGTCGTCGTTCAGAATAGCCACCCGATACATTTCGGGTTCTTTGACCTTCTCCCGGGTTCGCTCTTTGACGTTTTCACTGGTTCCGGGTCGCATGGCTGGGTATTACTCCGATTCCGTTCGTCAGGGCCGCTCTGTGCTGGGTGTAACATAACAGCGTCGACCCCGCGACGTCAAACGAAAGCGTGTGTTCCAAAGTCTGTGTATTTTTCGAGATACCCCGAGGCTCAGAACCGAAGCGGTCCAAAAAAGCCACTCTCATCTCGACCGCTTCGACGAATAAGGTACGCCTCCGCCGTCAGCGGCAGGTAGGCGCGCCCGAAATCGGTATCGAGGGCAGAGGTGTACCGCAGGAGGTACCGTCCTGAGGGTGCCGTTCTCAGCCCGCGCACGAGCGGATTCACACCCTGGGGGCCGTAGACGAAGCTCACCGTTCCCCCGGTCTCTTCCACCAGGTAAGAGAGCTCTTCCGCGATTGCTCCGGGGCGAACCGTGACCACCGAGAAGCGAACGTGGTTGTTCCTCAGAAAGGCCGCCAGCTCCACCAGACCGAACTCTTCGAACGCATCGGGGGGAAGATCCCCCTGCGTAACAAAGATTACCGCACGCCGGTCCTGCAGCGGAATGAGCTCTGCGGCTGCGAGCCGCACACCGGCATCAAAACGCCAGTCCCGGCTGTACACGCCGTCACGGGCAGCCTGCACGGTGGCGAGCGCTCCGGTGCCTGCTGGTGCGGTAACCGAGGGGGTGCCGTCTGCCGAGACAACCCGCAGTCGCCCATTAGTCGTTACGTGCCGGAACAGCTCGGTTGCCGCTTCCGCGGTCGCCTCCCGATGCGCCGCCATGGCAACCGAACGATCCACCAGCAACGATGCTTCCAGCCGGGAACTCCGATAGCCCGCCAGCGACATCGTCGGGGCAGGAACGCGGCGATTTCGCTCCGTCAACAGAAAGTTCGACGCATCAAGACCGACAATCGGACGACCAAATCGATCCTGAACCGATACTTCGACAAACACGTCGGGAAACTCCTGCGAGAACACCCGATTCACCTGGACATGCAGCCCCGCGTATACCCCCGAGAGGTCGGCAAACAGATAGACCCGATTCCGGTCGAAGTCGGCAGCAATCAGGTTTCCGTTGGCATCCGCCGCAATCGAGGTGATCCGCATGCCGCTGATCCCCCCGAAGTCGGCCGGGTGAGACACGATCTCCTCGTCCACGTGGAGCAGGACCACCGACGTCGAGTCCGAGATCAGCAGATGGTCTTCATCGTAGCGAAAGAGACTCTCGGGTCGTGAGAGGCCAAGCTCCCGAATGGCACCCAGGTAGTTTCCGCTCCGATCAAACCGAAAAATGGCTCGATGCGAGGAATCGGCCACGTAGACCATACCGTGATGAATCACAATCCCCGTGGGATTGTCGAATCCCGCGAAGGATCCGCGAGGGCGCCCAAACGACAGGACAAACTCGCCGTCGGGGGAGAATTTTGACACCCGGCGGTTGCCGTGGTCGGTGACGAAGAGGTAGCCATCCTGGTCCACCGCCAGAAACTGCGGCCCGAGCAACTGGCCGGGGCCAATACCGGATTGGCCGAAGGAGCTGATTCGTTCGCCGCGGTCGTTGATGCGGGAAACCGTGTCGGATCCAAACTCCGAGACAAAGGTACCGTGTGGGGTTTCCAGAATATCAAACGGTTGGTTGAACCCGACGAGTCCACCGCGCAGCGTCCTGATCAGGGCTCCATTGGCGCTGATCAGAAGAATCTCCTGCTA
>SLTF01000026.1 GCA_007130025.1 Spirochaetales bacterium
ACAGTATGTCCAAACACGTGGTAGTCATTGGTGCGGGCCTTGGCTCGCTCTCTGCGGCAATTCGTCTTGCGGCCGCAGGCTGGGAAGTAGATCTCTTTGAACGACTGCCGGGTCCCGGCGGTAAGGCCAACAGCGAATCCATCGACGGGTACCGGTTTGACACCGGGCCGTCGCTGCTCACCATGCCGTGGGTCTTCGATGCGCTCTTCGAGGCGGCGGGCCGCAAACGGGAAGACTATCTCGAGTTCATCCCGCTGGAGATCATCTGCAAGTATTTTTGGGACGATGGGATGGTCCTGCGAACCTGGGCCAACCGCAAGAAGCTCTTCGACGAGATCCGCCGCACCACCGGCGAGCGCGAGGACCGGCTGCAGGCCTACTTCGACCGCTGCCGCAAGATCTACGACATCGCGGGCGATCTCTTCCTCGAGCACAACCCCAGGGAACCCTCGACCATCTTTTCGCGGCAGTTCTTCCGCTCGTTGCTTCGGGTCGGCGGTATCGACGCCTTTCGAACCATGGCGCAGGCGCATGAGGAGAGCTTTCTCAGCCCGCGGGTGCGACAGCTCTTCAATCGGTACGCCACCTACAACGGCTCGAGCCCCTACCGCACCCCGGCAACCCTCTCCATCATCCCCCACGTGGAGTACGACGGCGGCGGTTACGCGGTGGCGGGCGGCATCTACGCCATTCCGCAGGCGCTCGACCGCCTCGCCCGCGAACTCGGCGTGACCATGCACTACAACACCCCCGTCGAGCGCATCCTCTCGGAGCCGGCGGGCAAGTCGGATCGCTTCCGCGTGCGCGGCATTGTCGCGGGCGGCCGGGAACTGCTCTGCGACGCCGTGGTCGCCGGCGCTGACGTGCGCCCGGTCTACCGCGACCTCCTCTCTGACGAAACCGCCCGCGACATCGTGCGCTACTCCAAGCTCGAGCCGTCGTCATCGGGCCTGGTCTTCTACTGGGGCATGAAGCGAAGCTTCCCCGAGCTGGAGCTGCACAACATCTTTTTCTCGCGCAACTATCCCGATGAGTTTGCCGCCATCTTCGATCGCAAGACCTGCCCGGAAGACCCCACCATCTACGTCAACATCACCAGCAAGGTCACCGCGGCGGATGCGCCAAAGGGGTGCGAGAACTGGTTTGTACTGATCAACGCCCCCTGCGACGAGGGGCAGGACTGGCCGGCGGAGACCGCGCGGATCCGCGCGCGGATCATCAAGCGCATCTCAACCCTCTTTCGCATCGACCTGGAGTCCGCAATCGCAACGGAGTCGGTGATGACGCCGCGTGACATCCAGGAGAAGACCGCGAGCCACGGCGGCGCCCTCTACGGTATATCGTCCAACAGCCGCACGGCGGCTTTCTCGCGCCACCCAAACCGGTCAAAGCGCTACCGCGGCCTCTACTTCTGCGGCGGCAGCACCCACCCCGGCGGCGGCATGCCCCTGGTGGTGCTCTCCGGCAAGATCACCGCCGACCTCATCGCCCGCTACGAACAGTAGCGGGCCGTTCGCCCGATCCGCCGCATAGCACATTTTCCGCACCACTTCACACCTGTTAGGTGAAACTGCGCCGGGTTGTGCGGCAGAGCCGCATGATCGCATTCCGCCCCACCATCAGCGCGGTGGGCAGCCCTCCGGGCGGCTGCAGCCACTGACTGCAGAGCACCAGGTTGTTCAACCCCCTGATCCGGCCGGTGTGGGACATCATCTTTCCCTTCACGGTGGGAAAGAACGCCATGAAGGCGCCGCGGTGTGCGTTGCAGTAGCGCTCGTAGGTGGTCGGGGTCGCAACATCCAGCAGCACCAGTCGGCCGGACATGGCGGGAAAGCGCTGCTCCAGCGCGGCGATCACCTCGGCGCCAATCCGCTGCTTCTCGCGCCGGTACTCCTCGGGGTCCAGGCGCTTCCACGCGTCAAAGTCCGCGTCGTACTGGTTGATGTCGCAGATCAGGAGCGTCTCCGCCTTCGGGGCGAAGCCGGGCTCGTGGCTGAAGTGTTTCACCGTCAGGCGCGGGATCGCCCGCCCGTTGATGGTGATGGGTTCGATGGGGAAGCTCACGCTCCACGGCATTGGCTCGCCCAGCTCGTCCACAGTGCCCCGGAAGCCGATCGCCACCAGCACTTCGGAGGCGAGCGGGTAGTCGGTGGGGTTAGCGAAGCGCGACTCAAAGGCGCGGTCCGGGAAGCGGTTGCCCAGCAGCGTGTGATGGAGATGGTGCGCATCGCAGGCGGCGATGAAGAAATCCGCGGGGAAGCTTCGGCCGTCGGCGCTCTTTACGCTTCGCACCTTTCCGTCGGCAATCTCCAGTTCGGAGACCTCGCACCCGGTCTCGATCCGGCCGCCCAGACTGAGGTAGGTCGCGGCCATCCGCTCCGCCAGCGCCCGCGAGCCGCCGGTGGGAATCGACGCCTCGTCGGTGGTAAAGGCGGCCACCGCAAAGAAGATCATCGCGGCGTTGTAACCGTCGGGCGCCATGGCGCCAAAGCCTTCGCGGATTGCGGGGCAGCGGAAGCGCCGGGCGAACTCCCGGATCGTCATGCGGCCGTACTTTTTCAGAATGCGTCCCGCGTCGCGCATCGAGAGCAGGGTCCGCACCGTCTCCAGCGGCCCCATCAGGTCCTGCGGCTTCTCCACCGGAAACGAGAAGCTCTGCAGCAGCCGCACGTCGTCGCAGAACTCGCGGATCACGTCCGCGTCCGCCGGCGAGAGTTCCGTCCAGTGGCGCTGCAGCTCGTCCAGGTCGCGCAGGATGCAGGCGCGCTCTCCGTCCTGCTCGAAGCAGAGAAAGCTCTCGGGGTGCACAATCTCCACGCCCTCGAGCGCCCCCACCTCCGTCCAGAGCCGGTTGAGCGGGCTGCCCTCCTTTGTGCCGGTCAGCCAGTGAATGCAGCCGTCAATGTGGTAGCCGCCACGGTCCCAGCCGGTGCACTGCCCCCCGGCGATGCGGTGCTTCTCCAGAATGACGCTCTGAAAACCGTTGCGCTGCGCGTAGATGCCGGCGCTCAGGCCGGCGATGCCCCCGCCGACGATCACGATGTTCTCAATGGACTTGTTTCTGGGTTTCATGTATGCCTCCGTGTTAACGCCGGTCTCCGGCTCCGCCCTCATCTGGCGCTCTCTGCTGCTCCCGGTGCCCCCGCACCAGCTCCTCTCCGGTCTGCAGCAGCAGCTCGTCCATGCCTCCGCCCTGCCACCACGCCGGTATCTGATCGTTGGCCACCAGCAGGGTGAGCCCCAGCTGGAACGCCCGCATCTGCAGTAGCAGCCGCCCGCGCTCGGCTTCGCTCCAGCCGGCGAGCTCCGGGTCGTCGGCCATCATGTCGATCAGCGTCCGGTCCGCATCCGGGTCCGCACCGGCGAACCGCCCCGGAGAGAGAACCCGTTCGCGAATCAGCACCGGATAGTCGCGGGCAAAGGCGAGGCTCGCTCGGCCGATCCGCTCGAACGCCCCGCCTTCGGT
>SLTF01000159.1 GCA_007130025.1 Spirochaetales bacterium
AGGCCTCCGCATCGTCGTGGGTGACTGGATACCAGAAGGTGTCGGTTGCCCCGGGGTTGCCGGCGAACTCGGCACGCACCCGATCGGCCGCGGCGGCAACCAGCTGATTCCGCGGGGCAGCGGGTTCGGGCGGTGGAGCGGTGCGCGCGGGCCACGACTTGCGGTTCTCGCTGTCAAAGCTCCATTTCCCGCCAACCGGCTGGTTGTCCCGGACCAGGATTCCCATGCGCTTTCGCTGGGCGATGTAGAAGCTCTGCATGCGCACCGAGTCCGATTGGCCCAACTGCTCGCGCAGCCACGCCTCGGGTGACACAAACATCGGGCTCTCGTACCACCGTAGCGTAAGGCCGTGGCGTTCGGCGGCCCGTTTGATCCGACGCGTCAGAAGGTCGTCGGTGACGTCGCACAGATGTACCTCGCGCACGCCCGCAGCCGCGAGATCATCGAGTTCGTCGCCGATGGTGCGCCGGGCATGGTAGGTCACCCGATGCACCGTGGTGCCCGCGACGCGCAACTGTTCGGCGTAGGCGTCCATCGACGCAACGTGCAGCATCAGCTTATGAACATGAAACCGAATGGGATGGTGCCGGTCGCCAAAGAAGAGCGAATCCTCCACCAGATAGACCGGGCGGCCGGCGGCAACCGCCGGATGCGTGCGAAAGAGCTGGTGGGGAAACACCAGCGTGATCGATCGCTCCTTCACTGCGCTACCCGACCGAACTCGCGTGAACCCGGATCGCGTTGGAGAGGGCGCAGGCGCTCAGAAAGGCTCCCTCGACGCGGCCCCCGGCGCACCAGTCTCCGCAGAGCCCAAGTCTGTCTTCAGGGCTCCACCAGAACCGGTCAACGGGCTGGTTTCGCGGCCGCGCGTAGCGCCAGCGATGGGCGGCCACCCAGACCGGATCGCGGGGCGGCAGACCAACCGTCTCGAAAAACGCCGACAGCAGCGCGCGCTGCACCCAGTCGCGCTCCTGTTCCAGGTACCGGCGGGACCACTCCCCTCCCGCGTGCAGCACCCACGCGTCGGTCGCTGGGCGCCCCGGCTTGGAGCCGTTTCTGGCCACCCACGCGAGGGCACCCTCATTCACAAACGCGCCGTCCCACCCAGGGTCCAGTTCACGGTCAAGCGGCGGGTCAAAGACCGCCATCACCGTCCAGCAGGGATCAACTTCAGTGGCCGCCAGCGGCTGCTGCGCGGCGGGCACTGCGTCACACAGGGTGAGCGCCTGCTCCGGTGGCACGGTCAGCACCACCGCGTCCGCTTCAACCAGAAGTCCGCCATCTTCGTCGTGAAGGCGCCACGGGCCGTCGGAACCTTCACGAACCATTGCGTGAACCCGCGTGCCGAGGTGCAGCTCGCCGCTGCCGGCCTCCGCGAGCTCCTTCGCGGGCTGATTCATTCCGGGAACGCCCACGTAGCGCGGCGTCGATCCGCTGCCCGCCACCCAACGGCCGTTCCGCAGCGACCCAATCCGCGCGTCCCACACCGCAGCACTCCCGGCCTCAACCCATCGATCCACCACGGCGCGAAACCGCGGGTCGCGCGCCGTGAAGTACTGCGCGCCGTGGTCAAACTCGTAGCGCTCCGCGCGGCGACGACTCGTCCGTCCGCCGGGGCCACGCCCTTTATCAAAGCTGGTGACGCGAAACCCCGCCGCCGCAAGCTCCACCCGTGCGGTCAGGCCTGCGATTCCGGCGCCCACAACGGCAATGTGCCCAATCGTGCGATTCATGACCGGAATATACTCACGGTGCGGCACGATCGGCCGGTTTTGCGTGGTGATTTGGGGCGGCCCATCTGGGGTGGGTGGTGCGAAAACTGTGCTTTCTTTGGTGCCTCAGACGGGGCAGCCGGACTGGACGGTCTGTTCATCAAGTGAGATCTCGACCTTCCGGCCGTTTCGGAAATAGCAGGTGGAGCCGATCCCGGCTGAACGCAGTTCGGCGTAGGCCCGTTCGAAACACTGGGCTACCTGTTCGGGACGGTGTGAGTCCGAGCCCATGGTGAACTGCGTGCCGAGCTCGGCTGCCCATTCCATGATCACGGGGTGGGGGTGAACTTCGTGCACGCCCTTGATGTAGCCGCTGGTATTCACCTCGATGCAGACACCGTTCTCGGCGGCGGCGCTCAGGAACTCCCTGATCAGCGACTCGTACGCCGACGGGTGAAACGGCTCGACCGTACCGTAGATGCGGATCAGGTCAGGGTGGGCAAAGCTGTCGTACCGGCCGCGAGCAGTCGCGTCGGTCAGTGCCTGGAAGTAGTCGGAAATGATGCGTGCATCGCTGTCCCACCCCTTGCGGGCAATCCGCTCCCGGTAGGACGGAAGCTGATGGTGCAGGGAACCGAGCACGAAGTCAAACCTGTCCGACGCGAGCACCTCGTCCATCGCTGCCATTTCGGCGGCATCCGGAAAGACCTCGGCTTCGATGCCATAGAGCACCTCAACGCCGATCTGGGAGCCGTATTCGCGGGCATCGGCAATCATGTCACGGTATCGGGGCAGATCTTCGAGTGCCATTCGGGTGGAGCGCTCCCCAAAGAGTGGATTCCGCATGGGAACGTGACAGGTAAACGCGATCAGGTCCACGCCACGGGTGTGCGCCGCGGAAACGTACTCTCGCGGGCTTCCGATGGCGTGTCCGCAGAGCTCGGTGTGCATATGGGTGTCAAACGTCACGGGCTACCTCTCTGGATCCAACAATACGTGATTGTCCGGGGATTGTCATCACCGGTGAACTGTCGATACTATATGAAGCAGATGATGAAAACTCCCCAGCGGCTGCGTCCGCTTCCTTTTTTCGCGCTTATTGCGCTGATGTTCCTGCTTTTTCCGCGCGCGCTTTCAGCACACCCGCACGTGTTCATTGATTCACGGGTAATTTTTCAGTTCAACGAACGTGAGCTCGAGGGGTTCTGGGCCGAATGGGCCTTCGACGAGCTGTTTACCGCCATGATTGTGGTTGATTTTGGCGCTCCCCGAGAACGGCCCTTCCCACCCGATGTGATCGAGGCGATCCGGCAGGGCGCCTTCTCGAACCTTCAATTTTACGATTATTTCACCTACGTCTTCTTCAACGGCCGGCGACACGCGGTGGACGGGGTGCAGGAGTTCACCGCGTTCATCCGAGACCACCGTATTGTGTACCGATTTTTCATCCCATTCCGGGTGCCGATCACCAGGGATTTCCAGACGGTGCGCGTTCGGATGTACGATGAGACGTTCTTCACCGACATCGCCTTTGAGCGGAGCAATCCGGCGCGAGTACAGGGACCGCTCACCCTAGCTCACGAGACCCGGGTGTTTCGCAACGAAGGCATCCCCATCGAGTACGACGCAACAAACCAGAGCGTCCGCCGCGATGGGATGCTGTACACCGGCCTCACCTTTCCCTGGGAGGCCGAAATCCGGTTTCGCAGCCGATGATCGCGCGAGACCCAATTGATACCGCGTCAAT
>SLTF01000327.1 GCA_007130025.1 Spirochaetales bacterium
GGACCTCGCCGCGGACGCGGCCAACCTGCAGGAACATCTCGCTCTCCACCGAGCCTTCGCGTTCGACCAGCTCGTCGATGCGCATGCGGGTCAGCGGCCGCACGCGGATAATGGCCGGATCACCAAGGGCGAGCACCGCTTCTGCCCCGAAGCTTGTGGAAATCTGCGATGCCACCGGAAGCTCCATGCCCACCTGAGCGGGTTGCCAGCGGCCTCCCGGAAGCTGCACCTCTACGTTGCCCGAGAACGACTGCACCGTGGCGCGGAAGTTCTGCCCAAAAAGCGCGGCAGGAAGCGCCAGAAACAGCGCAACAAAAACTGCTACCGCCACACGGCGGCCGGAAAAAACTCTCTGTATACAACGCATGCGCGCCCCCCTGTCAGAAACTGGTACTGAACTCGACCCGACCACGAACCGTTACGTCCCCTTCGTCGGGGATGAAGGCACCCACCTTGATCGAGCCGCCGATGTCCGAGAACGGCCGCAGAGCGATACGACCGCCCGCCTCGGTGCCGCGGTAGGCGTCGTCCGCCGTCGGGTCGGCAGTGAAGATCGCCGCGCCGTAGGCCGTCAAGCCGATGTTGCGGGCGATATCGGATTCAGAGCGATGAAACGGTCGAAACGTGTACTCCGCCGAACCGAGCAGCAGATCCGATACCGGGACCGGTGCCAGCGGGATAGTGCTCACCGAGGTAATCGGCGTGTAGGGCTCAAAGTCGCCATCGCTGCCCGAGGCGTAGAGGCCTCGCAGCGTAAACACCGAGCTTGCCAGCGATTCCATGAAGAGCACGAAGCGGTGCGACGCGGCCACCATTGATCCAGAGGAATCGATGCCGAGCGCGTCGTCCTTGCGCTGCACTCCGCCGAAGACTCCGCCGGTCTGGTAGTAGAGTCCACCGGCCAGGCGGCCGCTCAGACCAAGGTAGCCGTACTGCGTGTCTACGGTATCTTCGTTGGTGGATCTGCGGTCGTGCTGCACGATGCCACCGAGCACCACCGTCTGCCGGGCGAAGAGCTCGGGAAAGTCTACCTCCAGCTGTCCGATCCATCGCGGCGGTGCCGTGGTAGTGAACTCATCAAACTGATCGGTGATGTCGCCGGCCGACATCACAATCGAAGCGTTCTGTTTCAGCAGGAGCCCCGTGTAACCGCCTGCAATCCGGATACTCGCGGTCGGGTAGTCCACGCCGAATCCAATCCCATCAACCCGATGGTCCACGATGAGGCCAATGCGGTCGCGCAGCTGGTAGCGCCCGCCGCGGGCGCGGAACACCGAGTTGTCGCCGAGGAGCCCCGGGACCGCAACGCGCGCGGTGAAGTACTCAAGATCCGCCGCGGCGAAATCGTCAAACTGAAAGATTGCGACGCCCTCAATCAGGAGCTCGGCGGTCGCATCGCCCTGGAGCTGGGGATAGAGGCGTGCCCAGGCGTTCAGCGTCATTCGGCCCTGCGGGTCTTCGTCCTGTTCCCAGTCACCCTGGACGCGCAGTCGGCCGCCGGCATCGAGCGCACCGGCGCTCACGGAGACCATCAGCACCAAGACCGCCATAGCTGCCGTCCGCCACACCCCGGACCACGTGCGTGGATTGGCTCGCCCGATCATGATCGCGCCTCCCGCATCGCCAGGACCCTCCCGGTGATGCGCATGGCGCGCTCCCCGGAGATCTGCTGCAACGGAAACGACTGCCCCTGTACCAGTCTGCGGTGCGCAAACTCGCGGTAGGCGTATCGCGGCCCCGGCACCTGCCGGTACCAGAACCCGCCCGATATGTCGTGTGTGATCATCATCAGGTAGGAGAACTCACCGAGCGTAACCGGCGAATCCGCGTCGCGATTGTTGTACCGATCGCGATGTTCGCGCTCGGCGATTCTCGTTGCTATAATGGCCAACGCGTCGGACGCCTCACCGTCGGGGTCCATGAGCCCCGCGGAGATCACCGCGAGATAGGCTGCATCACCAAAGGATAACGGATCGGACGCAAGGATCGCATCCATGCGCTCAGCCGACTGTCCGTAGACCGTTGCGGAAACAGCCACAAGGACTACCATCAACACCATGCCGATTCTGCGACTCATACCTCCTATGGTAACGCATAGATTGCAGCGCGTCACGCCTTATGCGCAAAATTATGCGTGCTTTCGCCGATTCGGGTTGATTTTGCCGCCCGCCTGTGTAATCCTTAGAGGGAACGGCCACACGAGTATGCCGTCAATCAACTTTTTTCTGGAGGGAATCATGACAAAACGAGGAATCATCGTGCTCGCGATTGTCGGCATGGCGCTGATTCTGCCGGCCGCGGCGTTTTCGCAGGCGCTGGAAGGCACCGATACGGAGTTCCGCCTCTTCGGCATCGAACTGGGAGCACTTGCTGGGTACAACCTGGAAGACGAAGAGTCGGTCATGGGCCGCAGCTTCATGCTGAGCCTTGCGGTGCTGGAGAACATGCAGGTCGGGTTTGCCGCTGTCCAGTTTGATGGTGCCGGCGCCGCTCACGAATACGTTGGCATGCGGTTCGATTATTTCTTCACCGAGCAGCTGGCCCTTGGACTGATGGTAGGCAACTCCGCGGTTGGAGAGGTTGGTGGCTCAGTCGGAGTTCAGTACCTGATCGTGCGAAGCCAGCCGGAGAACATGTTCAGTTCGGGACTGAAGCTCAAGGTGGATTACTTCTTGAACGACGGTGACGGCGTTGGCGGCGGAACCATCGGAATCGGTCTCGCCGGCTCGTTTGGGCTCTAATCACGGCAGAACAACGGCTTAAGGAGAAACCATGAAGAAGACAATTGTGACATTGCTTGTTGTCGCCGTCGCGCTGTTCGCGGCCCCCTCGCTCTTCGCGCAGGAGACGGTGACCGACATTTTTGGAATCGAAGTCGGCACCTTCGTCGGGTACAACTTCGCCACCGAAGACATTGGCGCGGGCCAGACCCTCGCGATGACCTTCGGCCTCGGAGAACAGAGCGAGATTGCGATGATGTTCATCGCCGGCGCCGCTCCCAACATGCCCAACTTCAGCCTGATCCGCATGTCCTACTATCTGATGGATGAGGTGGGTTTCCGCGTCTATGCGGGCTCCAGTGGCGCCAACGTAGCCTCCGGCTTCGGGATCTTCTCGTACCCGGTTCGCCGCTCGTTTGGTGACGGGGCGCTGACCACGGCGCTCGGGCTCGGCCTTGACTACCTGGTACCCGATGTGAGCGGCGCCATTGAAGACGGCGTTCTCGGCGTTGGCCTCAACGCAACCATCGCGTTCTAAGACCGCTTTCTGCCCCCGGCGCGCCAGACACCGGCGCCGGGGCGTTTTTTTCGCTTTTGTGCTACAATTCAGAGCATGCTCGATATCTCTCCAGACATAGTCCGATGGCTCCAGTCCGGCGCTTCACGAATTGCGGCGGTGCTGCTGGTTGACCTGCAGGGGTCAGGCGTGCGGCTGCCCGGGGCGCTCTTTGCGGTGA
>SLTF01000290.1 GCA_007130025.1 Spirochaetales bacterium
TCACCTCGTGCGCCAGCGCGATAATTGGGTTTCCCGTAGAGCGAGAAACCACGGCGTTCCCCACCACGGACTCCGCGCCGTTACGCATGATGTCGATGAAGTATTCGCGATCACCGACGTTTCCCACCGCGCCTGAAGTTGCGACGTAGCTTCCATTGGGAGCCGCGAAGAACATGATCTCGTACTGTGGGGGGACCTCACCTGCGCGCGCTGCGAGGTCTGCCGCAATGGCGTCCAGATCGCCGGAGCGGATCAGGTTACGCTGCGACATGCTGCGGACGTTCAGCAGGTGGCCTGCCAGAACCTGGTTGAGTTCGTCGGCCCGCGCGTCAACGAGCTCCAGGGCGAGCTCGGTGGCCATGGGAATCACCGCTTCGCGCGCGGTCTGCCGAACAAGCACGGCAAGCACAAAAAAGAGAACCAGCATGGATCCCGCGTAGAGCAGGACGATTTTCGTACCGAGCCGCGTACTGACTTGACGTCCGGCCTTCACGTTTTGTGAGCGATGTGGGGTCATAATGGCGCAGTATATATCGAATTTGGCGATCCGCGAAGGGCCAATCGCGCCACTGGCTCAATCAGCTGGTTCACCGGCGTTGAGAAACTGCATCAGTTTGCGAATTCTTCGCCCCACCAGCAGGCAGATGGACGGGGGCATCTGCATTCTTCGCGTTTCGTGCGTGCAGAGCTGAATCACTTCGGCTGCCGTTGCGTCCAGGTCCTGGGCGGTTTCAAACGCGTGGTCGCGAATCGCGATCCGGAGCCGGGAAATGCAGGCGATTTCAAACTCCAGCAGCGCACTGTTCTCCTGAAAGACGTACTCGGTGAGGTCCGACGCCGCGATTCGTGTGCGCATCAACTCTTCCATTTCGCGCAGGTCCGCGCAGATGTCTTCCAGCTCAACGTCCAGGAGATCCAGAAAATGCCTCGCTGATCGACTCATGCCGCCCTCCTTTGCTGTTGGAGCATCGCTCGACCGCAGAAATGCACAGCCTTTGGAACACTCCGTACAGTATACACCCAGCTTCAGATCGCGGGGAGGGGAAAGCGAATTCGGAACTCAGTACCGCGGGCGCGGTCGATCTGCATTGCCCCCCGTAGTTGCTGCACCTGCGACTCCACGAGCTTCAGCCCGAAGCCGTCTGTACTCTCTCCAGAGACCGTATCCGGCATGCCAATACCGTTGTCGGCGACGACAATCTCGACTTCGTCGTTCCGCAGCCGGGTATCGTCGGGTACGCGCGCGGCGCTGATGCGGATGATCCCCTGGGCATCGTTGGGGAAGGCGTACTTGAAACAGTTGGTGACAAGCTCATTGATGATCAGTCCAACCGGCACCGATACCGCCGTGCGCACCCGTATCGATTCCACGCTGGTCTGAAGGTCGATACGGTCCGCGTGAGATTTGTACGAGAGCGCGAGGTCGTCGGCAAAGTCCAGTAGAAAATCCCGAAGATCGATCGAATCCAGATCGGGTGAGTGAAACAGGCGTTCGTACACGCGCCACATTGCACCTACCTGGCCGCGCACAACGGTCAGCCCGTGCCGCACCTCGGGGTGTTTGGCGGTATCCGCCTGCAGCGTCAGCAGGCCGCTGATGGTGGCGAGGTTGTTTTTGACCCGGTGGTGAATCTCCCGCAGCAGCATCTCCTGATCGGCGAGCAGACGGTGCAGCTCGGCCTGGTCGCGGCGGCGCAGTACGGCGTTGGTGAAGAGCGTGGTCAGCACGGTCAGAAGGTCGATTTCGACCCGGGAGTACCAGCGCGGTTCGCGCACCGAGTCGAGTCCCACCGCGCCCATGCAGTGATCGCCGTCCATCATGGGGATGGCGATCATCGAAAGAATTTTCTGTTCCGCCAGTATCTCGCGCACCGGGTCTCCCTCTGGGAGGGAATCAACTCCTGCAATGAGGGACGCCGCACCGGTTCGGTGCCGTTCAATCAGTGATGCTACGCGATCGAAGGAATAGACCGGATGGGTCTCCTTCTGCGGTTCGATACCGGGAGCGCACCACTCGTGGGTGTTGACCGCGGTTCCTTCGTCCCAACGGTACTCGAAGACGTAGAGCCGATCTGCGTCCAGAAAGGTGCCCACGCGCTCGAGTGCCCGATCGATCATGCGGTCGGTCTCGTCGATGGCGACGTTGATGAACTCGGTGGCAATCTGCATCAACAGCGCGCGCAACTCGCTCTCGCTTCGGAGCCGCAGCTCCGCCTCGTTCCGCGCGGTCAGGTCTACCGATACGCCGACGATCCCGTTCAGCACTCCGTCCGGGGAGAATAGCGGGGAGTCGGTGACCAGTGCCGGAAAGGTTGTGCCGTCTTTTCGTCTGAGGAGGAACTCGCCGGTCCACGACTCACCGCGCCGCAGAGCTTCCATGATGGTCGCGGCGGAATCGGTCGCGTTCTCGGCGGGTGTTACGTCCAGAATGCACCGGCCCAGCACCTCATCCGCGCGCCAGCCGTAGAGCTCCTCGGACCCGCGATTCCAGTACGTGATACGGCCCTCGAGGTCGGTCGCCATGACCGCCATTCCAACCGAATCCGCGAGATCGGTACTGCACCCGTTAAGCTGACCCGCTGTATCGAGCATGAATGGGGTACAGGGTAATCCGTTTTCGGTCGCAGCGCAATGGGTCACGCCCGGAAACAAAAACTGCCGGCGGAGAGACTCGAACTCCCACAGCTTTGCGGCTCGAGAGAGGTGACCGTGCCTCGCAAGTCGGGTATAATTGGGTGGGAGATACGATGGAAGCGAGTCTGCGAGAATCACTGCAGTCGATAAAGGATGTATTCCCGGTCACTGAGGTGTACGTATTCGGGTCGCACGCACGTGGAGATGAGCGGCCTGACAGCGACATCGATCTCCTTGTGGTATGTTCCGAGACTACCCGTGACCTGTTCGAACTCACTTACGAAATACGGAAGCACCTCCATGAGCGAACAGATCGAGCTCTGGACGTGGTGGTGACAACCGGCAGCGAGTTCGAGAAGCGGCGTTCGCGACCGTGGACCGTTGAGCACACAGCTCACTCTGAAGGTGTAGCTGTTTGACCGTTACGGAAGAAACTCAGCAGTGGATAGCGTCCGCCGAGCGTGATCGCGAAACCGCCATTTGTTCACGATCTATTGACGCTTGCGAGAGGCGTTGAGGAACGCTACCCGGCATTGGCGAGGGTTGTAGCAGACTGTGAACGCTTGACCCCTTTCGGAACGGTAACACGGTACCCGGGGTCAGTTATGGAGCCCGGTTTGGAACACATGCCGCAGGTTACGGCGTGGATGGAGAACATCCGTAGCGTTGTGCGTTCGTGCCTGAATCTTAGTCTTGAGTAGCGAGCGCGAATCTTCCGCGTGACGGATCGGAGGGGCGCCCGCAGGGCGGTCCGGGAGGCGCGGGACGTGCCGACCGGACGGAACCCCCGCAGAGCCGGACCCGGCGCTCGGCGCCGCTGA
>SLTF01000414.1 GCA_007130025.1 Spirochaetales bacterium
CCGGTGACTGAGGTGATGCCAACCACGAGGGGTCCCATCGAAACGGTATCGCCGAAGCGGCTGCGCAGTGCAAAACCCAGGGTGGAGATAATGAGGCCGGTGGCAACGCACGACGCGATGAATCCGCGAATGAGCATCCAGATGCCGTGCGAGTTGGGATGGTCGTGACCGGGCTGTGGTGCCGCATGAAGCCGGTGCGGCAGGGCGCGGAACGCGGCGAGCTCGAAGGGAATCCCGGCCAACGATACCAGCGCGATTGCCAGAAATGCGAGCCGGTATCCAACCGCGTCAAACAGAAGCGACGCACCCACCGTACCGAGCACGAATCCCGCCTGCACAACACCGCTGTAGAGGCCGAGCACTCCTGCCGCGCGCCGGCCCTCGCCGGCGGCAACCGAGGTCATCACCCCGATGTGCCGGATGAAGGACCAGCAGAGCCCCCACACCATGCGCGCCGCCAGAAACAGCCCAAACCCGGGAGCAAGCGCATAGGCCGCGGTTGCCGCGGCACCGCCGGCAAGCACCACGGTCAGCGCCCCCGGAGCCGTCCGCCGCTCCAGGACCGATCGCGCCAGATGATTGGTACCGATTCGCACCCAGCGATTTGCCGACAGCAGGATCCCCACCTGCAGCGGGCTCAGACCCAGCGCCTCATGCGCAACCGGCAGCACCGCGTAGAGCGTCATGTCCCCCAGCAGCGAGAACCCCACCGCAACGCCGAGGCAGATGATGGGAAGTCGTGGCGGCAGCTCGGATGTGCGAAGCATGGCGGCAGTATGCCACGGGTAGGGCGGGCCTGTCTCAACTACCTTCCACTCACTCCCTCAACCAGCGGGCGGTTCGTGAGTCGAGGTTGCTCAGTCCGAGGTGGTGTGCGTGGTCAACCACCTGCTGGTACTCCTCGGGGGTGATGCGGCGGGCGATTCGGGGGTGGTTGAACGCCTCGTGGTGGGGAGAGTACTGCTGCATGATGTTGATATAGGTGTCGGTTGGGAGGTTTGCGGCTATCCAGTCGAGGATCTCTTTCGATCCGCTCGCGCTGTCGGGCATGACCAGGTGGCGGATCATCAGTCCACGGTTCACGATCCCGTTGGAATTGGGGTGGGCAACGCCGACCTGCCGGTGCATTTCCAGAACCGCCAGTTTGGTTTCTTCCGGGTAGCCCGGCGAGCCGGCGAACTGGCCCGATTCCGCGCCGGATGCGAACTTCATGTCCGGCAGATAGATGTCCACTACTCCGTCGAGCAGGCGCAGTACTTCAACGCGTTCCCATCCGCTGGTGTTCCATACGATGGGCAGGCGCAGTCCGCGGCCTGCGGCGATGTCGATCGCGGCCACGATATGCGGCGTGTAGTGGGTGGGGGTGACCACGTTGATGTTGTGAGCGCCGAACGCCTGAAGCTGCAGCATGGCTGTCGCGAGCTGCTCGATGGAGACCCGGTTGCCTCGCCCCAGAATGCTGATCTGGTAGTTCTGGCAGAAGACGCAGCGCAGGTTGCAGTGGCTGAAGAAGATGGTGCCCGATCCCCCCTGACCGACGAGGGGCCGCTCCTCGCCGAAGTGAGGTTGAACCGAGGCGATCACGAGATCGCTGCCGGGGGCACGGCAGAAGCCCTGTGCTCCCGCCAGGCGGTTGACCCCGCAGTTGCGGGGGCAGAGAGTGCACGCCTCCATCATGGACCAGAGCTGACGGGCGCGTTCAGCCAGCTCGCCGGACTCGTGCAGCTCGAGATAGGCCGGAACAAACGCGCCGTCGACCGGCGGCGTACCGCCGCTGTGGGCGTCGGTCGGGTCTGAGCGGCGTGATTCGGCGGTTCCGGACTCTGCCGACGGCGCCGCCGCCGCGCGGGGGCTGAGCCGGGAACTCAATCCCACGGCAACGAACACTGCAAGAATACCGACGCCAACCAGAGCTTTGAGAGTCGCTGCGTTCACGGTTTTGCCTCCAGAACGATGGTTTTGGGTGCACGTATCAACATCACTACGGTTATTGCTTTGACCAGACCAATTGTTGCCCCCGTTCCCGAGAGGCCCAGAAGCGGCAACAACACGATTCCCCCAAGGATGCCGCCCACACATCCGCCCAGCAGGTCTGCCGCGTAGACGAGACCGCTACCGAAAGGATCGGCGCCAAACCTCGAGGTTGTGGCATCGGATCTGTCCGCGGCGCGCGACAACACACTGCACGCAACGGGAAACTGCGCACCGCATACCGCGCCGGCGATCAGAAACAACGGGAAGAAGAGAATCCGAATCACCAGTGTTGGAACTCGAGCGGCGATCTGGGGTGCTGCCACGGGAAGCAGAATGAGCAGTACCGTGGTGACCAGGAGTACCACGATATCCGTCTGAACGAGGAGTCGGTGTGCCAGGGGGTCCGCACTGACCGTGCGGGTGATTCGCCGGCTGCACAGGAGAGCGCCCAGGCCGAGCCCGGCGATGAAGGCTGCGGTGAGCAGTCCCAGCCATCCGAACAGACGCCCCGCCACAATCTGAAAGACAAACATCAGCGACAGGTTTACGACCATGGCACAGAATCCGGTGGTCATCACCGCCGGAATCACCGGTACCTGGCGATGAGGGCTGAATCGGTTGAACGCCGCCGCCGGCAGCAATAGCGTTGCCGCGATGATGAGCACTATCAGAAACGGGTTCATCGTGGCGATGCCGTTCATCACGCGCGCGGTTGCAGGGGCGTTGAGGCTGCTCCAGTGGGCAACGCTCAGGAACAGCGTCCGAGGTTGGAAGTCACGGACCGGCCGTTGCGTGCCGCCGGAGGCGAACTCCTCGAACCACGGGTGCCATCGCGGATGAAGGCGCTGCTCCACGTCCCAGGGAAGGGCCACCGCGTCCAGCAGGTCGCGCTCGTGAAGCCGGCGGACAAGGTCGTCGATACCGAATTCGGCGATCGTGGGGTCAAAGGTGGCGATCAGAAACGATTGCGCATCGCCCGGGAACGCTCGCACGGTGGGGAAGACCTGCCGCAGAGAGTGGTAGACTCCGGCCGTGAGGTGCTGCAGCGGTTCGTTCAGATGCCCAACCAGGCCGGGAAAGCCCAACACCAGGATACCGAATTCTGAAAGGCCATCGGCAGCGAGCCGGAAAAACTCCTCACTGAAGAAGCGACTGCTCGCCAGATTCTCGGGGTCGTGGTACCGACTGAACATGACGTCGTAGTGGGGGCCGTTTGTCAGCCACAGTCTGGAGTCAACTGCGCGAAGGGTGACCCGCGGATCGCTCATCGCTCTGTGTGTGGAGCCGGTGGCCAGGTCCCGCTGCAACTGCAGGAGACGGGGGTCGAGTTCATGATAATCCACGTGCGTCACCGAGGGGTGCCTCAGGATTGCGTCCAGGAACCCGCCGGCGCCGCCTCCGATGAGCAGTACCCGGCGCGGCTCCTGATGCGCCGTCATCGGGATGTGCACCAGGGGTTCCACAAGAGTGGTATC
>SLTF01000287.1 GCA_007130025.1 Spirochaetales bacterium
AAACGCCGGCGTGCACGGTAGTTCGGGAATGTTCGAAGCCGCGTGGTATACTCTTGCGCGAGGTACGACTATGAATCAAATGCGCCCTCGTTCAGCATTCATTCCGCTGTGTGCGGTCCTTGCCGCCCTGGTGCTCTCCGCACCCGTGCTCTCAGCCGATCTTCCGTTGCAGCGTATTACTCTGTACTCGAGCGGGGTGGGCCACTTCGAGCACGCCGGTAATGCCTCAGACGACGGTAGCGTTGCGATTGCCGTGTCACGTGAGCATCTGGACGACCTGCTCCGCACGCTGACTCTGGAAGCGGTTGCCGGTGGTCTGGTGCGCGCGGTGGATTACACCGTGGAGGATCCGGTCGATCGCGCGCTTTCCCGGCTCCCGGTAGCGCCCGGTGGAACCCTGTTGTCGTTGCTTGCGTCCCTGGTGGGCGAGGAGGTCGCCGTGGGAACCCCCGCGGTACGCGGTCGCCTGATTGCGGTGGAGCCGGTTCGTTCGTTCTCGGGGCCCGGCGCACCAGGTTCGCCCGGCTCATCAGAAGAGAGCATCCGCATGACTTTGACCACCGCGGAGGGCCTTCGCACCGTCAGCGTGGGCGACGCCTCGCAGATAGCGGTTACCGACGCACGATTGCGCTCGCGCATTGAAGAGGCTCTCAATCTGGTTCGCGGTGCCCGCGATCCCGATGTGCGCGTGCTCACGGTGCGAACCTCCGGGGCAGCCGGAAGGCAGCTTCGCGCCACGTACATTCGCGAGATGCCGGTCTGGAAGCCCACCTACCGACTCGTTCTGGGTGATGGTAGCGAACAGCTCCTGCAGGGCTGGGCGATTGTTGAGAACACCACCGAAACCGACTGGGAGAACGTCATGCTGACGCTGGTCGCCGGCGACCCGGTCTCGTTTCGCATGGCGGTTGCCGATCCCATCTATCAGCGCCGTCCGGTGGTTCCCTTTCCGCTGATTGAAGGCTTCCGTCCGCCGCAGTTTGGTGACGCCTTTCCCCAGGCGCCATTCGTCGCGGAACGTTCCGCCGCGCCCGCACCCTCCATGGCGTTTCGGGCTGAGTCGGCAGCAGCCGCGGACAGTGGGTTTGCCGGCCGCGGCGTAGAGGCTGCGGCCGATGCCGCGGCGCAGGGCGCCTTCCATCGGTACGTGGTACGGGATCCGGTTTCGATTCGCGCCGGCGGTGCCGCGATGGTTCCCATCGTACAGCAACGGATTCCCGCTGAGCTGATCTCGGTTTACGACCCGGGGGTGAACCAGAGCGTCCCGGTGTCCGGCGTGGAGATGACCAACACCACCGGAGCCGCGCTCAGTGCCGGCCCGATTACCGTATTTGATCGGGGCGCCTACGCGGGTGAGGCGGTGCTGCGCTACCTGGTCGACGGGGGTGAGCGACTGCTCTCGTTCTCGCTGGACCGACGCACCGAGGTCGATCGTCGCGTTGACGCCATGCCCGACCGAATCACCACGGTCCGCATTGACCGCGGGATCATGGTGGTGACGACTTTGCTTCGGCGCGAGAGCCGCTACCGGATTGCGAGTCGCGACGCGGCCCGCCGCACCCTGGTGATTCAGCACCGTCGAGAGGGCGACTGGCGGTTGGTTTCTCCGGCGCGGCCCGACCAGGAGTACGCCGGCGGGTACCGGTTCCGTGTGCCGTTGTCGGCCGTGGAAATCCGCGAGCTGGTGGTGGTCGAGGAGCGATCGCGATCCGAGTCGGTTGGTTTGAGCTCCATCTCTGCCGACCGGGTAGCGTTCTTCCTGGCGCAGCGCGAGATTCCGCAAGCGGTGCGGGACGCGCTGGTTCGCGTCCGCGAGCTGCAGGGCGAGGTCACTACCGCGGCCGCCTCGGTGCGCACCGTGGAGCAGGGAATTTCGGATATCGAGCGCGAGCAGCAGCGAATTCGCGCCAACATGGGAGTACTCGCGCAGAACAGCGATCTCTTTCGGCGGTACGTGGCGGACCTGACGGCTCAGGAAGACCGGCTGATCGAACTGCGCCGCGACCTCCAGGCGGCTCGCGCCAGGGAGCAGCAGGCGCGCCAGGCGCTGGAACGGTTTATCGCGAGTCTGCGGGTAGGATAGAACTGCACCAGGGGAGCGTTACCGTCACGGTGGTTCCTCCCGCTGCCGAGTGCGGCGCAGCGCCGGCGGGGGTTTGGGGGCCGCCGGCGGTAGCGGCAGCTGGGGTGCTCTCGATGGTGAGCGTTCCGCCAAGCCGTTCGACGATGTCGCGGCAGAGCGTGAGTCCAAGACCGGTGCCCTTCTCGCCGGCGGTCCCGACCGATCGATAGACCCGTCCCGAGCCAAAGATCTGAGGCAGCTTGTCGGCCGCGATACCGATGCCGGTGTCGTGCACCGTAATCACGGTGGATCTCGTCGGCCCGGTTTCAGCGCCGCCTTCCGAGTGTCCCTCGCGGGTGGTGGGCACCGTGTAAGCGGTAACCGTGATGCGGTCTCCGGAGCGGGTGAACTTGACCGCGTTGTTCACGAGATTGCCGATCGTGGTCTTCAGCGCGTGAGGATCGACCCGTGCCGAAACCGATTCCTCGCACTCGATCTCGACTGTTACCGACTTTGCGTGTGCGGCTCCGTGATAGGCTTCGCAGACCGAGTGCAGCAACGGGGCAAGGGGAATACAATCCGTGGACAGCTTGGTATGGCCGGTGTGCAGCTGGGACCATTCCAGCAGGTTCTCCAGCATCGACTGCAGCCCTTGAGCCGAGACCGACACCACCGACGAGATTTCCTGCAGCTCGTCGCGGTCCAGCGTCGAAAAATCCCGGACGACGGTTTCCATGACACTTGCCATCCCATGAATGGGGCCGCGCAGATCGTGCGCGATGATGGAGAAGAAGCGGTCACGCGTCGCGTTTGCCTCTTTCAGTTGGGCGTTGGCAATGCTGAGATCCTCGGTTCGCGCGGCGACCTGGTATTCGAGCTGCTGAGTCTGGACCACCAGGGCACGCGTTCTCAGTTTGAGCACCGTCCACGCGACCGCAATTGCCAGTGCGGCCAACAGTGCAGCAAACCAGGGCGTGCGCCAGAATGGCGGAAGAATGCGGACCTCGATCCGGGCCGGAACCACGCTCCACGTTCCGCGGCTGTCGGAACCCACCACCTCAAAGACGTAGCGTCCCGGCGGCAGGCGGGTGTACTCAACGAAGCGGCGATGTCCGGCGTCCACCCAGGTGGGATCGATTCCGGTCATCCGGTATCGAAACTGATTGCGGCGGGGTACCGAGAAATCAAGCGCCGCAAACTGAATCCCGATGAAATTCCGGGTGTGCGGCAGTTCGATCTCACGGACCAGGTGGGGTGCACGGTCGATATCGAAGGGTTGGTTCATCACGGTGATCGCGGTGATCTGCACCGGTGGTGACGTACCCTCGGCTGGGTCTGGCGTAAGCGGTATCCGAACGATGGTCCCAAAGGCGCCGAAGAGATGTTCACCGGACGCGGTGGTCATGAACCCGCCGGCAAATTCCCGCACGGTGAGGCCGTCGCGCTCATCCACCTGGTCGATCCGCAGCGGATTGAAGCGGATCCGGTTCATGCCGTTGGTTGTTGCGACGTGGAGCTCGCCCGGAGCCGTCTGCAGAAACCCGGTAACCAGATTGCTGGTCAGGCCGTGCGGCGTTCCAATGAACGAGAACCGCTCCTCGCTTCGGTGGTATCGCGCAAGTCCGCCGCTGCGGGTAGCGATCCACAGATCACCGTTGTCCGTCTCGTCCACGCGGCCGACGCTGTTTCCGCTGAGCGACTCGGGGTTAGCGGGATCGTGCAGAAAGCGGCGAAAGCCGTCGGTTTCCGGGAGGTAGTGGTTGAGGCCTCCGTTGGTGGAAATCCAGATCACCCCACGGCTGTCCTGAAAGAGATGATAGACCAGGTTGTTGCTCAGCGATGCCGGGTTGTGAGGATCGTACTGGTAGTGCCGGACGGATCCGTCGGGCAGCAGCCGCAGGACTCCCGCGTCGTAGGTGCCCACCCAGAGCGAGCCGTCGCGTGAGCGCAACAACGCGTAGACGATGGGCGGGGTGGGCATCACCGACTCGAAGATTTCCCACGCACGCTCGAAGCGGTGTTCATCCGGGAAGTAGCGGTCCATCCCCGCGTTATGACCAACGAGGATGCTGCCGTCCGGCTCGGTGAGCAAGCTGGTGACGTTGTTGTGCCCGAGGGTGCGTGCGTCCGCGGGGTTGTGCCGAAGGCGGGTGATTTCGCCGGACGCGCCGTCACGCACGTCAATGCCTTCGTTCTGGATCACGGCGTACAGTCGGTTGCGCCGAACGTCTTCAAACAGCAGCTGGACGCGGCCCGAACTCAGTCGCCGGCTCTCGGGTAGATCCTGGTGCACAAAACGGAAATCCCGGCGCGCGGGGTCGAGTTTGCTGATGCCGTTGCCGTTGGTCCCGATCCACACAATCCCCGCCTTGTCCTCGAAGAGCGAGTAGACGATGTTGTGGGCAATGCTGCCCGGGGTCGCGGCATCGTGCTGGTGCTGGGTCAGGTCGCCGGTTCGAGGATCGTAGATCACCAGCCCGCCGCCCCAGGTTCCCAGGTAGAGCAGCCCGGTGCGCGCCGGAAGGATGGAGTATACGCGGTTGTCCGGGAGCGCGATGGTGTGGGACACCGATCCCTCAGGGTCCATGACGGTCAGTCCACCGCCCCAGGAACCCACCAGAAGGTCACCGTCGGCGCTTTCAGCGAGGGTCATCACAAACGCAGAAGGAAAGGGGCCGCCGGAATCTTCACCGGTGAGGGTGTGAAAGCGGACGGCTCCATCCTCGGCAGCCTCAACGCGCGAGAGTCCGCCGTAGCTTCCCACCCACAGGCGGCCCCGCGAGTCGCGCAGCAGGGAGCGAATGGTGGAATGCGGAAGGGCGGACGGATCATCCCGGTTGGGCGCGAATCGGGTGAATCGCCCCGCTTCCTCGTCGTCCAGTCGATTCAGACCGTCGAGGGTCCCGGCCCAGAGCGTACCCGACGCATCGCGGGTCATTGCAATCACGACGTCGTTGCTCAGTGAGTGGGGATCCGTTGGATCGTGGCGAAAGTGTGTGAGGCGCCCGGTTACGGGATCGAGGCGGTTGATTCCCCCATAGGTTCCCACCCAGAGCGCCCCATCGTCGTCGAGGAAGAGCGTCTGCACCAGCTGGTGGGAGAGGCTTCCCGCGTTGAACGGTTCGCTGGTGAGCAGATTCATGTCGTAGCCGTCGTACCGCTGCAGACCCGCCTGAGTGCCGAACCAGAGAAATCCGTGTGTGTCCTGGATAATCGACGAAACCGAGGAGTTCGCGAGTCCATCGGGATAGGCAATGCGATCAAACTGGAGTTCACTCCACGCCGGCGCAGCAGAAAGAGTGAGTACCAGTAACACTGAACCGACCAGAACGTAACGCCGCACACCCACCTCAGATAGATTTAGAGTTATTTACGTTTTCACTCTAATCTATCACAGGATTCGGCGCTTGTCTACATAACCTTTAATTTCATCATTATTTGCGTCAATCCGCCGCCGTTCTCAATTCCCGGAACGCCAAGCTGCGCGAGCACCATGCGAGCGTACTCGCTTCGGGATCCTCCGGCGCAGTAGACGATGACGCGGCGTCCGTCGGTGGGGATCTCCCCGTAGCGGCTCATGATCTCGGCTACGGGGAGATTGACCGCTCCGGGCAGGTGGCCTTCGCGATACTCCTCGGGGCTTCGTACGTCCACCACGACCGTGGTCGCGGGATCAAACCCGCGGGGTGTGCCCGGCTCCATTCCGACGGCGTATGGGCCGGACTGTGCACCCGCAGTTGCTCCTGTCGGTTGCTCAGCAGGGGACGATCCTGCAGCCCCGGCGCCCGACGCGCCGCACGGCGTCGCAGCCTGATACTCGGTAACCGCTATCGCTTCAAACGGTCTCACCTCGGCCCGGCGCACAAGGCTGGTGAAACCGCCGGCGATATTCATCACCGTCTGAAACCCACTCTGGCGGAGAATCCGTGTTGCCAGATGAGCCCGGTAACCCGCGGCGCAGTGAACCAGAACGGGTTGCGCTGGATCAAGCTCGCTCACCCGCTCACGCAGTTGATCGAGCTCGATGTTGAGCGCGCCCGAGACGTTTCCCGCGGCGAACTCCTCGGGTGTGCGAACGTCGAGTATCAGCGGCACCGGGTCTGCCCCTGCGCCGCGGGAACGCTGCTCGACGGCGTCATCCAGCTCGGCGACGGTGATCGACGATGCGTAGCCGGTGCGACGGTTCTGCGCCATGAAGGCGGCGATGTTGACCGGGTCATTGGCCGATGAGAAGGGCGGTGCGTAGGAGAGGTCGATCTCGGCGAGGTCGTCGATGGTAAGCCCTCCGGCGAGAGCGGTAGCAATGACATCGATGCGCTTGTCCACTCCCGCGCCAACCGCCTGAGCCCCCAGCACTCGACCGGAGGCAGGTTCATAGGTGAGGCTGAGCGTCAGGTCACGGGCACCGGGGTAGTAGCCGGCGTGATTCAGTTTGTGCACGGTTACGGTGTCGGCTTCGAGGCCCGAGCTGCGGGCGACCTCGGCACTCAGACCCGTGGTTCCGGCTTCAACGTCGAAGAGCTTGATTACGCTGGTGCCAAGCGCTCCGCGGTAGCGCAGCCACGGTGACGCGCCGGCGGCAGGATCGGCTGTCGAACCGGTGGATGTATCGCTTGCTGCGGGGGAAGCAGCGTTGGTGCCGGCGATGCGGCCCTGCCGGTTCGCGGGGCCGGCGAGCGGCAAGCGGACCACGCGACCACTGACCCGATGCGGCAGCTCGATCATGTCGCCCGCCGCGAAGATCGCGGGATCACTTGTGCGCAAAAACTCGTCAACGGTGATGCCGCCTGAGGGGCCGACGGCGAGGCCCGCGTCGCGCGCCAGCGAAACGGTGGGTGCAACCCCAACCGAAAGCACCACGAGGTCCGCGGGAACCGCCCGCCCATCGTCCAGAATCACCGCGTCCGCGTCGATCGTTGCCGCCCTTCGCCCGGTGAAGAGGTGCACACCACGGCCGCGTAACTCCTGCTCGATGCGCGCGGCGATCTCGTCGTCCAGATTTGCCATGACGTGCGGGGCCATCTCTACCACGGAAACGTTGAGACCGCGGCGCACCAATGCTTCGGCGGTCTCCAGGCCAATAAACCCACCTCCAAGGACCACCGCGCTGCCGGCGGAATCAATGGCCCGGTCGAGCGCATCCATCTCAGGTATCGTCCAGAGTGGAAAGACGTGGGGACGGTCGGCGCCGGGAAGATTTGGCCGGACAGGGCGCCCGCCCTGGGCGAGGATCAAGCGGTCGTACGGGAAGGAGGCCTCTTCGGAAAGGGCGAGATGGGGGTGGCTGCGCCGGGCGAGAACCGTACGATTGGCGCGATCGATGGCGATCGCTTCGGTGTAGAGATGCACGTCGACGCGATACCTCCGGGCGAACTCCTCGGGCTGCTGGAGGATCAGTGCATCGCGGCTCTCGATCTCGCGACCGAGATAGTAGGGGAGGCCACAGTTGGCAAACGAGATGTATCCGCCGGCTTCCAACAGGATGATGCGGGCATGCTCGTTCACCCGGCGCGCACGGGCGGCAGCGGTTGCTCCCGCGGCTACGCCTCCCACTATCACAATCGTCTCGGTCTTCATCGCGTAGACTCCATGAATCATTCATATATAGAGAATTATATATTAAGTCAAGTCGTTGCACGGTGGGTATTCATGCCGTATGCTTGAAGAGGTCGCGCGTCACACCGCAGGACCACCAAGGAGCGCTTCATGAAATCGTCCAAGACCAAGACCATCGGCATACTGACCAGCGGCGGTGACTGCCCGGGACTCAACGCGGTCATCCGCGGCGTTGCCAAGGCAGCGATCGGCCGGTACGGAATCAACGTGATTGGTATTCAAGACGGATTCCGGGGGCTGGTGGAGAATCGCACGGTGGTTCTGGACGACAAGAACCTCAGTGGTATTCTCACCGCCGGGGGAACAATCCTGGGCACCAGTCGAGACAAGCCGCACAAGATGCCGATGGGCGGCCAGAAGATGGACATGACCCAGGTTGCGGCCGAGAACTGCCGCAAGCTGCAGCTCGACTGCCTGGTCTGCCTCGGCGGCGGGGGAACCCAGAAGAACGCCCTCCACCTGCATCGCGAAGGCGGGATACCCGTTCTGACCCTTCCCAAAACCATCGACAACGACGTGGCCGAAACCGACATCTGTTTTGGGTTTGACACCGCCATGGGAATCGCAACCGAGGCGATCGACCGTCTTCACACCACCGCGACAAGCCACCATCGGATCATCATCTGTGAAATCATGGGGCATAACTCCGGGTGGCTCACGCTAGGCGCGGGCGTTGCCGGAGGCGCCGACGTCATCCTGATTCCGGAGATTCCCTACCAGATCGAAACCGTTGCCGCCCACCTCCATGACCGCCGCCGCACCGGGAAGCGTTTTTCCATCATCGCCGTGGCCGAGGGCGCTCCCTCCCAGACCATGCTCAAGCAGGCGGAGAAGGCCAGGAAGGACGACAAGAAGAGTGATCCCATGGAGGGGCTGCACGAGGGCGATACCGCAGCCAATCTTTCCGAGGAACTGACCACGCTCACCGGCTTCGAAACCCGCCTCACCACCCTCGGCCACGTACAGCGCGGCGGGATTCCCTCGGCAACCGATCGGCTCCTGTGCACTCTGATGGGAACCGCGGCGGCCGAACTGCTCGCTAAAGGAACGTACAACGTGATGGTCGCGCTCAAGGGCGACCGGTGCGTGCCGGTGCCGCTGGAAGATGTCGCCGGCAAGAAACGGAACGTTCCACCGGACCACGCCTGGATTCAGGCGGCGCGCCTGGTCGGAACCTGCATGGGTGACTGAGTCGCGATGTCGGTTGCGACTCAGTCGCGCTCCCACGCGGTGATCGGTTCGCTCTGGGCGGCCGCGGCACGCGCGTCTCCCCCCGGTACGGCCAGGTAGCTGTACCGTTGCGCCAGATCCGGGTCGATGAGACGAAGCGCATCGATGGCGGTTCGCGCATCTTCGTTCTGCCCCAATCCCTGGAGTGCCTGGGCGCGGATCAAGTGGGCTGCCGCCGAACGGGGGCGCAGGCGCTGGGCGGTCTCGGCAGAGCGAAGCGCCAGGGTGAGATTTCCCTGCAGCAGAGCCAGGTTCCCCAGATTCAGATGCGCCGGCGCAAAGTCCGGCGAGCCGGCGATAACCGCGCGAAACGCGGTATCCGCCTGTTCCAGGTTTCCTGATCGTGCGTGGAGTACGCCGATCTGGTTTCGCAGCCGGGCTGCGGTGCGGGAATCGGCGGCTGATGCGGCGGTTTCCAGATCAGCCAGTGCACGATCGTACAGCAGGTGGGTCAGCGCCTCGCTCTGTGCGCGCAGGCGTGCGATGGTTTGCGTTCCATCGGGAAGCGCGACTTCAAACGACGCCGGGGGAAGGGGAATCGCAGGAAATCGCTCGCGCTCGCGGGCAAAGGGCAGAAATTCCACCACCTCGCCGTATGTGTGTACCAGTCGCGACGCCTCGACCCACGCGGCAAGAAACCCGCGATCCAGAATCGTGGTCTCGATCGGCAACCAGAGAGAACCCTCGTGATCGATCACCGCCCGATCGGAAGCCTCGTAGAGCCAGCGGTTGGTGGTGGGCTCTCCGGTATCAAACGCCAGAAAGACGTGGCCCGGCGAGGTCATGATGGCGGTGGGAATTCCTGCCGCCTCGAAGAGCGCCGCCAGAAGCGCGGTGGTGTCGTCGCAGTCACCCACGCGCAGACGCAGCGTGGTACGAGGAAGCCGCACGGTGTCAATCCGGCCGGTCCGACCGAAGACCTCGGTGAACGGCGAGTTGGGGTCTTCGACATACCGGATGCCAAACTCCCCGACGGTGTCGGCAATTACGGCGGCCCTCGCGGCGCGCGCCGAGAGAAACGCAGGCACGTACCCGGCTCCGCGGCGAACCGCCTCCAGTGCAAATCCGGCAACCAGCTCATCGTTGGGCGTAATGAACGAGGCGAGCTTCCCGGAGTCATCCCAGTAGAGGGCGCTGTTGCGACGGATGGTGACCGCGCGGTTCAGCGTCGTGGTGTGGTCGGTTCCGTTGCTCCGAAAGTGGAGCTCAAGGTTGATGGCCACCGGAAGGTCTTCCTGCAGCTGCAGCACCTCCGGGGCCAGCAGAAGATGAACAGGAATCTCGGCACTCTCTCCCGGCGCCAGTGCATCCGAGGACGGCACTCCCGATACGCGATCGGCAAACCGCATCGAGCCCGACAGGCGAAGCCCATCGATCGGCGCATCATGCTCGTTGCGCACGGTGATGCTTCCCGCGGGGTTACTCTGGTAGTGGCGGATGAGGGCCGGGAAGACGTCCGAGAGATCCGCGGATACCACCCGAGGCGCGGGCGGCGACCGCCGGGGCCGCGACGCATCCTCAAACGCGCGGCGAAGATCCTCGAGTTCGCGGCGCACCCCATTCTGCACCTGGGGATTGCCCGAAAGCCGGGCGACTGCCTGCTCGAAGAGCTGCACCGTGACGGTGTAGACCGGCCGAGCTGATTCCACGCCCAGGGTGCGCAGCAACTCTTCCGTTCGTCGCGCACCCTGCCTCGCTTGCCCGGCCAGAATCTCCCCCTCGGCGGCGGCGAGTGCTCGTTCGGCCTCGTGGTCAAAGGGGTCGATATCCAGCACACTTCGCCACGCTTCCGCCGCCAGCGCGGCGGCGCCGGCCTCCTGATAGAGGAGGGCCTTCTGGAGGTGGGGTTGCGGGTCGTTGGGGTTCTCGGCGATCCGACGGTTCAGTGAAAGGATCGCTGCGTCAAAGGGGGACGGTTCCTGGTGCGTTGGATCGATCAGTCGGATGATTCTCTGCCCGCTGATGGTGAGCAGGTAGATGTAGCCGCGGGCGGGATCAAGGGCCAGGGTATGCATGGTCATGAATCCGCCCGAGAGTGGGGGTGGAAGCTGCGTGATCTGCCACCGCAGGGCACCGTCCCGGTCAAAGCGGAACAGCCCTTGCGTAGAGAGAACGACAAACTCGCCGTCGGGCAGCGCGCGAATTGCGCGCACGGCGCCACGCTGATCGCCGGGGAGTGCAGGGGTGATGGCGCCGATCCGTTCGCCCGCCGTGGTGAAGACCATGATGCTCCCGGTCATGATGTCCCAGACCCAGAGCGTGTTCTCCGGCCCGGCGGTGGCAACGTGGACGTAGGCGTGTTCATTGGTGAAAATATTGATCGGTGTACTGGTGCGACCCGCCGCACCGGAGCGCCCCTCCACGCGGACCGCGCGCCGGCTGGTTGCATCCACCACCAGGAGGGATCCGTCGGCGGACGCAACAAAGGTTGAGGGGATGTCGATGCCGGTCTGAATGCGCTGATGGCGGGGCAGCCCCGGCCGAATGACAAAGACCTGACCTCCGGTTGCGGTACGCGCGAACAGCGTTCCCGCCTCGGTAACCGTAACGTCGTAGGCATATGCGATGCGCTCATCGGTGAAGAGCTCCCGGCCCGGCTTGCCGAGCTCCCGGTAGAGCGGGTCGAGCTCCACGGCCGCAACCGCCGCGGCCACCACCAGGGTGCCGTCGGGCTTGACGGCAACCGAGGTGGGAACCATCGGCGCGGAATACCCGAGGTCAACCGACGAGATCATCCGTCCGGTGAGCTCATCCAGAAAGAGCGGCCCCGCGCTGGTCTGCGTAACCGCGTTTCCGGCCGCGATCAGCAGGATGCAGCAGAGCAGGACGAGACGAGGAGCAAGCGGTTTGGCCGGCCGGCGGATGGTCACACTGAGACTCTATCCCTCCCGGCCCCGGGTTTCAAGGTTGAGCCAGCGCACCGCGTTTCCGCCAAGCATCGCCGTCGCCGCGGTCTCGTCGCGAGCGGCACCGGCGATCGCTGCACGGATGCGGTCGGGATCGGCGATGCCGAAAGGGTGATCGGTGCCAAATGCGATGTGGTCTGCCGACGCCGTTGCCATGGTCAGTTTCAGCACGTCGGGATCGTACACCACCGCATCATAATAGAACATGCGCAGGTACTCGGGAATCGAGCGCTGCATCATGCGGCGCGAGTGGGCGTCGACGCTCGTGCAGGTGTCGAGTCTGCCCGCAAGGTAGGGCAGGGTGCCGCCGCCGTGCGCGAGCATGATGCGCAGATCCGGAAACCGATCGAGAACGCCGGAGAGAATCAGCCGTACGGCAGCGGCGGTGGTCTCAAACGGAAAGCCCAGCGCGAGGGCCGGCGCGTGGCCGAAGCCGGTGAGCCACTCGTAGCCGACCGTGTAGTGAGGGTGGAGAAACACCCAGAGCTGGTTTCGCCGAATAGCGTCCCACACCGGATCGAGGTCGGGGTTGTCCAGGAACCCTCCATTCGGACGCGTCCCCACGACGACGCCGTGAACGTGAGAGAACTTCGCAATTCGCTCGATCTCCGCGACCGCGCCCTCGACGGACTGCATCGGCACGACGCCAAAGGATTCGAAGCGCGGCTGCTGCTCGCAGGTCTGCTGCAGCTCGTCGTTCAGACGGACCGCCCACTCGCGCGCCTCGCCCGGCTCAAAGGGGTCGAGCCAGGGATTTCCGATGCTGATGACCGCGCGGTCAATGCCATGCTGGTTCATCCAGGCGATCTTCTCGTCCAGATCGAAAAATGAGGGAGTGATGGGGCGGGTTGCGCCGAGCAGCTGTTCTTCATCGGGAAAAATCACGAAATGGTCTCCGTCTGGACGGCGATCAACCCGTGGCACACCGGTTCGACCAACCAGCGCCTCCAGGTAGGCCCGCGGATACCCATGGGTGTGCATGTCAATGGTCATGGACAGCTCCTTACGAAATGGTACTTTGGAACGTAAAATGCAACAAATTCGTATGAATACGGAACGAAGGAGTAGGTATCGCGCAGTGGTGACGGATGAAACATTCGCGATGCCGGGTTGCTAATTCTCTTTCCTTCATCGAATTACCTCACAATTCAGAAACGGACACCGCGTTGGCACCGAAGTTGCTATATCACAATCGACGAAAAAACGTAAGTGGTAAC
>SLTF01000115.1 GCA_007130025.1 Spirochaetales bacterium
GAAGCTCAAAGACGGCGCACTTGAGATGGTCCGCCAGGATGTACATGTTGTCGGCATCCAGAAACGCCGACTCCGGCGCCCGGCCGAAGAAATACCCCGGGTTCTTGACCATGTACTGATCCAGCGGTGAGGCCGAGGCGAGCAGGACCGACAGAGACACCGTCTGCCTCCGACCGGCGCGCCCAAGCTGCTGCCATGACGAGGCGATGGAGCCGGGGAAACCGGCCAGTACCGCCGCGTCGAGGCCACCGATGTCGATGCCCAGCTCCAGGGCGTTGGTGGAAACCACTCCGTGAATGGCGCCGTCGCGCAGACCGCGCTCCACCGCACGCCGCTCCGAGGGCAGGTAGCCCCCGCGGTAGGACTCCACGCGAATGCGCTCGTTGTCGGTGTAGAGGTTGGCCAACGCCTTGTTCATGTATCCGGCAATGAGTTCGGTGCGCACCCGAGAGCGCGAGAAGACAATGGTTTTCACGTCGGCGCGCAGCAGCCGAAGCGCAATCGCCTGCGCCTCGTTGACCACGCTTCGGCGGATGCCCTGCACCTGGTCGACCAGCGGCGGGTTGTAGAGCACCACGTGACGCTCTCCGGCCGGGGCGCCGTTGGTATCAATCAACTGTACCGGCCCCTCGAGCACCGCCCGCGCCAGATCCCCCGGGTTTCCGATGGTGGCCGAGCAGCAGATAAAGACCGGGTCCGCGCCGTAGAAGCGGCAGATCCGCTTGAGCCGCCGAATGACGTTGGTAACGTGAGAGCCAAAAACCCCGCGGTAGGTGTGCAGTTCATCGATCACCACAAAGCGAAGATGCTTCAGAAACTTGATCCACTTGGGGTGGTTGGGAAGAATGCCGGAGTGCAACATGTCGGGGTTGGTGATGATGACCTGCCCCGTCTCCCGCGCCGCGGCCCGAAGGCTATCCGGGGTGTCCCCGTCGTAGGTGGCCACCCGTGCTCCGATGTCCGTGGCGAGTACCGTGTCTCCGAGCTCCGCCTGCTGGTCCTGCGAGAGCGCCTTGGTGGGAAAGAGGTAGAGCGCCCGCGTCTCAGGTCTTTCGATGATGGTCTGCAGCACGGCAAGGTTGTAGCAGAGGGTTTTGCCGGACGCGGTGGGGGTAACCACCACCAGATCGCGGCCCGCCCGCGCGGCCTCGTACGCCTCTGCCTGGTGCGAATAGATCCGTTCGATCCCCCGCCCCTGCAGCGCGCTGCGCAGCCGCGGATCGAGGTCGGAGGGAATGTCTCGGTAGCTGCCGCTGCGAGCGGGAATGGTCTCCCACCGGGTGACGCACTCCATGAACGCCCGGTCCTCCCGGAACTGTTCGATGATTCGGTCGATTGCGGACATCGCGCCATCCTATCAGAAAACTCATCGAATCGGTAGACTCTTTTGTTGACGGCGGGTATGGCAGAGCATACAATATGGGCAATGCGTAACGTCTTGTCGATCGTCATGGGCGGGGGAAAAGGAACACGACTCTACCCCCTCACCAAAGAGCGCGCCAAACCGGCCGTTCCCTTCGGAGGGAAATATCGTCTGGTCGATATTCCCCTTTCAAACTGTATCAACGCCGGGTTTAAGAAGATCTACGTTCTGACCCAGTTCAACTCGGCATCGCTGCACCTGCACATTGCCGACACCTACATTTTTGACTCGTTTTCTCAAGGGTTTGTCGAGATCCTGGCCGCCGAGCAGACCTTTGACAGCTCAACCTGGTACGAGGGGACCGCGGATGCGGTGCGCAAGAACCTGATTCACTTTCGGCCCCAGGAACCGAGTCACTACATGATCCTCTCCGGAGACCAGCTCTACCGGATGGACCTGCTCGACTTCTTTCAGAAGCACGTGGAATCGGGTGCGGATGTTACCATTGCCGCCACCACGGTGGACCGCCGCCAGGCCGTGTCATTCGGCATCCTCCAGGTCAACGACTCCTCCCGCGTAACCGCCTTTACCGAGAAACCGCCCATCGACCGTGACATCGCGCACCTGCGAATCCCGGAGCATCTCCACCCCGACAAGGAGCAGCTGAAGCAGGGCAAGGAGTACCTCGCCTCCATGGGGATCTACTGTTTTCGGGCGGATGCGCTTGAACACGCGCTGGACAACGAGCTGACCGACTTTGGCCACGAGGTCATCCCGCAGATGATCGACTCGGCACGCGTCTATTCGTACGTCTTCACCGGCTTCTGGGAAGACATCGGAACCATCAAGTCCTTTTACGACACCAACATCAATCTGGCCTCGATCAACCCCGACTTCAACTTCTACGATGAAAACGCGCCCATCTATACCCACCGGCGTGATCTCCCGGCGTCCAAGTTCAACGCCTGCGCGATGACCGCAACCCTCGCCGCCGACGGCTGTATCATCACCAGCTCCACCGTGGAAGACTCGATCATCGGGATCCGCACGGTGGTGGAACCGGACAGTTACCTCAGCGGGGTGATCTGTATGGGGGCCGACTACTACGAAACCGTCGCGCGCAAGCAGGAGAACCGATCACACGCCATTCCCGACATCGGCATCGGCCGCGGCTGCCGGATCCGGCGCGCCATCATCGACAAAAACGCGCGAATTGGCGACAACTGTCGCATCGGCATGGACGCGAGCGACCCACCGGACGCGGACTTTCCCACGCACTACACGCGCGATGGAATCATCATCATCCCGAAGAACGCGATTATTCCGTCGGGAACGGTGATTTAGTCTCCGGTGATGGAGTCTCCTTTGGCGAACTCGTGGTCTCGGCCTGCTCCCTCAGACGCGAGAGAACCGCGGACCAGACCGTCCGATCGGATTCAGGCATCGCGTAGCTTGATACCTCATCCAGCGGGACCCAACGCGTCTCACTGTGCTCGCTGAGCGTAAACTGAGTCAGATCCGGCGGTTGAAGGAAGACCCGGTAGGCGAAGAGTCGAAACGGCACCCCCCGATGGGCAAAACTCCCCTCGGCCATGAGCCCCTGCACAGTCGCCGCAACCCCAAGCTCTTCGTGCAGCTCGCGCGTCAGCGCCTGCGAGTCGGACTCGTTTCCGTCGACCTTGCCGCCGGGAAACTCCCACAGCCCCCCGATGGACCCACCGGGAAGGCGCCGCGCGAGAAGCACGGCGTGGCCACGGACAATGATTGCGGCCACCGAACGATTGGAATCGAAGCTGGTATCGGGATTGGTAACGGGATTGGTATCGCGATTGATATCAGAGGGTTGGTGCATGGTCCGTCGCGCGCGACCGTTCTCCGCGGGGCCCTTACAGGAAGAGCACCGTCGGGAAGAGAAAGTGAAGCGCGGCGATCAATACGCCGGCGGTACCAAACATGACGCGATTGGATACAAAAACCCGGTCGAGCGTATCCAGCGCCGGTGAACTGACCTCGGATCGTTCGCGATAGTAGAGCACCAACAGAATCATGCCCTGAATTACGCCGGAGAGCGCA
>SLTF01000460.1 GCA_007130025.1 Spirochaetales bacterium
CGGGCCGCGGAACTACTGGCAGAAGACTCAGCGAGTATCACCGACATCTGTTTCCAATGCGGGTTCGTGAATCATAGCCACTTCACCAGCACCTTCCGTCGGTGCACCGGCTTGACTCCAAGCGAGTACCGCCGCCATGTCGCTGTGCGACGTTAGCCGAAACGCCTGACCACGCGAAAGCCCACGTATCCGTTGCGGCCACCCGGCTCTCTGTCATCGCGATGGGTAATGCGCAGCCTGTCGTGCCAGTCGCCCCAGCTTCCACCACGGGAGACCCGATCGGCGCCGGTCGCGGGGCCACGGTAATCGGACAGCTCTCCCGCCGGCAGCGAGTCCGAGTACCAGTCCCAGCACCATTCGATTACGTTGCCTCCCATGTCATAAATCCCGAGCTCGTTCGGCAGCCGTGTTCCCGCCGGTCGGGTTGATCCGGAGCCGTTTCTCAGTGGGTCGGCGTTGCGCCAATACCAGGCGAAGTCGTCCACGTCGTTGGTCCCGTCGTCTCCCGGAAAGTCTTTCAGATAACCCGTCAGATTGACGGCGCCCCTGCTCGCCGAATCGGCACCCATCGCTGCCCACATCCACTCTGTTGCCGTCGGCAGCCGGTATCCGTCGGCATTCCAGTCAATCGCAACGGTATCCCACACGGCGTTGTTCAGCGGCGCGGTCATAGGGACGGGAATATCATCGAATGCCAGAACATCGAAATCGATTCCCGGCACGCTGTAGACCGGCGTTCGCCCTTCGGAAAGACTCAGCTTGTTGCAAAACGCAATGGCATGGTACCAGTGAACGAACTGAACCGGATCCGAGAGGCTGGTTGAGTTGCTCTGGAAGCTGGGATCCGTACCCATGACGGCCAGAAACTGCGCCCGGGTGACTTCGTGGCGGGCGATCCAGAACGGTTGCGTAATGACACTGACGTTTGCTGTCTCCGAGTCTCGCTGGAAACTTCCGGCCGGAACCAGCACCATGGAGCCCGAGGAACCAGGTGCCCCACCGCGCCCGCTCCCCGTCGGGTTGGAGCACCCCATCAGAAGAATGATCACAGCGCACGCAGCCAGCGGCAACAACACCTTGTTCATCGGTTACCTCCCGCCGTTTTCTCTTCCATCATACGCCAGGTCCGGGATTCGGGCTGTTCCGAGGGTGTCGTGTTTTGTTCCGTGAGTGCGGGGTGTCAGGCGGCGGCTCGTCGTGTGGTTGTCTGCCCTACCGGTGCAGGTCGTCCGCTCCGCTCCGGTGCGCCGAAGGGTGAACGGGCTCCGCCAGGCGGTTGGTCAGCCCCTTCAGAATGCCGCAGGCGTCGGTGCCGTTTGCGCCCGAGCACTGTCCGGCGAGGGTGTGGAGCGCGGACTCCAGTTGCTGCAGCACCCGGATCTTTTCCTGAACGTGCTCAAGGTGAGCCTCGATGATTCGATTCACCGTGGAACAGTCATCAGAATCCGAGTCCTGTGCCGACAGGAGTTCCAGGATCTCGGCGTGGGACATCCCCAGGGTGCGGCAGTTACGGATCATCCGAAGGCGCCGCTCGTGCTCCGGCGCGTACTCCCGGTAGTTGGCCGCGGTGCGCTCGGGCTCGGGAAGCAGGCCCTTCTGTTCGTAATAGCGGATCGTCTCCGCGGTTGTTCCCGTTCGTTCAGCCAGTTCACCAATCTTCATACCACATTTCCCTTGACCCTATAGTAACTACAGGCTTCATACTCTACAAGAGACCCACAGGAAAGGACGAACCGTATGGCCGGCAGCAAGCAAAGTATGGAATCTCGATCGATCGCGACTGCCGACGTCGCTCTGGAGCCGCGAAGCGAGTCGCCCCTGTTTTCATGCGGGTGCAGTTCCTGTGGCTCGGAGCCGTCGTCTGATGTGGCAGGCGGCGGGACCGCCGGCGAAGCTGCCGGTCCCGGCTCCACGGCCGCCAACGATCATCCGCAGATCGGTTCCCGGACCGGTATCGCGGCGCCGTGGGTGCGCTACGGCACGGCCATTCTTCTGGCACTGGCCGCGGAGCTTGCGTACGCGTTTCCCAGCCGGGTTACGGAGCTTTCGGGATTGCCTGCGGGGTATCTCTCCGCCGGTTTCGCGCTCCTGGCGATCGCCCTTGCCGGTCTTAAGACCTACCGGGCAGGGCTGGCTTCCGCACTCAGGCTGACACTGAACATGAACGCCCTGATGAGCATCGCCGTCACCGGGGCGGTCCTTCTGCAATACTGGTCCGAGGCGGCCATGGTGATGGTGCTTTTTTCGCTTTCGGAGAAGATCGAGTCGCTCTCCCTGCAGCGCGCGGACAACGCGGTTCGGAAGCTGCTCGATATCAAGCCTGAGACCGCCCTCGCGCTCCAGGCCGATGGCTCGTGGCAGACGGTGCCGGTCGCGCGCGTTGCGCTCGACGCGTTGATCCGGGTGCTTCCCGGGGAACGGTTGCCCCTCGACGGAACGGTCGCCCAGGGCAGTTCGTGGGTGGACCAGTCGCCGTTGACCGGAGAGAGCGTTCCGCAGGAAAAGAGCGCCGGGGACCGGGTATTCGCGGGGACGCTGAACCAGGACGGGGTGCTGCAGGTGCGGGTCACCGCCACCGCCGGCGACACCGAGCTGGCGCACATCGTCCGGCTGATGGAGCAGGCCCGGCGGAACAAGTCGGCTACCCAGCGCTTCGTGGATCGCTTCGCCGCGTTCTATACGCCGGTGGTGGTTCTGGCCGCATTGCTCACCGCCGTCGTGCCGCCCCTCGTCTGGGGCCTCGCGTGGACCGACTGGATCTACCGGGCTCTGGTCCTGCTCATCATCGCCTGCCCCTGCGCGCTGGTCATCTCCACGCCGATCACCGTGGTGAGCGGGCTCACCGCCGCCGCCCGAGCCGGAATCCTCATCAAGGGCGGAATCCACCTCGAGCGCGCGGGCACCATCACCCACCTGGTGCTCGACAAGACCGGTACCCTCACCGAAGGGCGACCGGTCGTTACCGACGCGTGCCTGTTCACGCCCGACGCCGGTGCGGTCTCCGAGGCGGTCGCGCTGCTCGGGAGCCACTCCACCCATCCGCTCGCCCGCGCCGCCGCGGCTTACGTCCGGCAACAGAGCGCGACCGGCGCCGATGGAGCCGGTGAGCCCGGCGGCGCCGCCCGCGATTTGGTAGCCGTTCCCGGCAAGGGCATGCAGGGGACCATCGGCGGATCCCGCTGGCTCATGGGCAGCACTCGGTTTCTGGAGGAACGGGGAGTTCCCATCGCCCCGGCTCGGGATGCTCTGAGTGCCGCCGAGGACCAGGGCTGCGCGGTGGTTTGCGTCGCGAGGGACGCCGAGCTGGTCGCCGTCTTCTCCGCGGCCGATCCCCTGAAGCCGACCACTTCGGGAGCGGTGAAGGCGTTGCACGCAATGGGGGTGAAGCTGGTCCTGATGTCGGGCGACCTGCCGCGAACCGCTTCTC
>SLTF01000381.1 GCA_007130025.1 Spirochaetales bacterium
CCCCGCGTCCGGATGACTGATGATGGCAAAGGTGCGTCGTTTATGGATTTCCTGGGCGAGAGCGGTGGTATCGTCGGTTGCGGGCATGGTGTCTGATCCTGGATGCAAACGGTCACCGTGGGGGTGAAGCGTGGCGTGTAGCACCAACTATGCCGCAAAGCGGGGTTGTTGTGCAAGCGCACCGTTTCCGGCCATCATCCAGCGCATGAGTACCTACAAACCCGCCGGGCCGGTGCCGCTGATCATCGACTGCGATCCCGGAGTGGACGACGCCATCGCGTTGATGGTGGCGCTGAACAGCAGCCGGTTTTCGGTGCTGGGCATTACCGCGGTTGCGGGGAACGTGCCGCTGCGGCTCACCGAATACAACGCGCGGCGGCTCTGCGCGCTGTTGGGACGAGGGGATGTTCCGGTCTTTGCCGGATGCCCGCGGCCGCTGCTGCACAACCTGGTGACGGCCGAGGAGATCCACGGAGCCACCGGACTCGACGGCGCCGAATTGCCGGAGCCGGCACGCGACGTGGCGGCGCAGCACGCGGTGAGTTTTCTGATCGATGTGCTCTCCGCCGCCTCCGAGCCGGTAACGCTTGCGTGCACGGCGCCGCTGACGAACCTGGCCGTGGCCCTGATTCAGCGGCCCGAGATCGCGGCAGGCATTCGCGAGGTGGTCATCATGGGCGGTGGCATCAACCGCGGAAACATCACGCCGGTGGCGGAGTTCAACTTCTACGCCGATCCCCACGCCGCGCGGGTGGTGTTTGAGTCGGGGCTTCCCATCACCCTCGTGCCGCTCGATGTAACGCATCAGGTGCTGGTGACCAACGACGTGATCGCCAGCATCCGCGCGATCGGGAATCCGGTGAGCCGCGTCGCGGCCGACCTGCTCGCGTACTACGGCTCGATGCGGCGGCCGGCGCTCGCCGGTGCCCCGCTGCACGATCCGTGCGTGATTGCGTACCTGTTGCGACCCGATCTCTTTGGCGGCTTCCCCGCCGACGTGAGCATTGAAACCGACAGCGCCCTCACGATGGGGCAGAGCGTCGTGAAACGGCGCCGCATGCCCGAAGGCGGACGACCCGAAGGTGGACCGCCCGAAGGGCGACCGCCGGTCACCGTGCTCGATACTGCCGACGCGGGTGGGGTGTTTGAGCTGATTCTTTCGCATCTCGGGGGTGTCGGGGCGTAAGGTTTGCGATTGCGGGCTGGATCATTGCGCAAAAAGTCTTTAAGATCTACAATAAATCCGGAGCCCAAAAATTATGAAGCAAAAACGCGCCGTCAGCCTGCGATTCAGCCTCAGTACCGCGATGACCGCCATGGTCCTGATCACTACCCTTGTCATGGGAACCGCGGCGTTTCTGAACGCCCGCAATCGCATGCGGGAAGACCTCAACGTCAAGATTCAACTCCTGGCGACGTCGATTGCCGCGGGTATTTCGGCCCGGGAGCACCACGACCTGAACGATCCCTCCCAGATGGAGGGAGAAATCTATCAGGAGATCAAAAACCGTTTCCGTCGAATCATCGACCAGGAACCCCGCATCGGGTACATCTACAGTTTTCGACGCCTGGCCGACGGAACCCTCGTGTTTGTTCTCGATTCGGGAGACGATCCCGAAGACCAAAGCCCCATTGGGATGGTGTACGACGAATCCTTTCCTACCCTTACGCAGGCTTTTGAGCCCCCTTACCAGGCCCACGTGGACCCGGACATAACCGAGGACGAGTACGGCACCTGGCTCTCTGCCTACGCTCCGGTTCTCTGGCCCGATGGGAGTCTCGAGGGAGTACTCGGGGTCGACATGATCGCCTCGGACATTATCGCCCAGGAACGTCGACTTCTCCTGGTGATGGCACTCATCACCCTGGGCGTGTCGACCCTGGGAATAGCCGGAGGAACCTACCTGAGCCGCCGGATTGTCGAGCCCTTGAGCATCCTCGCCGACGACATGGGTCAGATTCGTAACCTCCAGCTGAACGAGACCCGACTGGGAACGTCGAATATCGTGGAAGTTCAAACCATGGAGACGGCCCTGTCAAACATGAAGAAGGGCTTGCGTTCCTTCAAGCGATACGTACCCTCGGATGTGGTAACCCAGTTGATCAATCGGGAAACCGAGGCCCGGCTGGGGACCGAGATCCACTCGATAACGAGCTTCTTCTCAGACCTGGAGAATTTCACCACCGTATCCGAGAAACTCGGCCCAGACCTCGTAACCAAGCTCCTGGGCCCCTATCTCCAGATGTTGACCGAACACCTCCAGAGTCGGGGGGCGACGGTGGACAAGTTCATTGGTGATGCGGTGGTTGCGTTCTGGGGCGCTCCAAACCCCGTGCCCGATCACCCCTTGGTTGCCTGCACGGCCGCCCTGGACGCCAACGAGATGTTGTCGACCTTGAACAAGACCTGGAAGGAACTGGACATTCCGCCGCTGTCAACCCGGATCGGGATGAATACCGGCGAGGCCCTGGTGGGAAACATCGGGTTCGAGGAGCGCCTGTCGTACACCGCCCTGGGCGACACGATGAACCTGGCCGCCCGGCTGGAGAGTCTGAACAAGCTCTACGGCACCCGGATCCTGGTTGGGGAATCGACCTATCGCGCTGCGAGTCCTCGAATTCCCGGGCGATTTGTGGACAAGGTCGCGGTGAAGGGCAAGACGGTGGGAACCGAACTCTACGAAATCTTCTGGGAAAAGGACCTGCCGAGAGAATGGGACCAGTTTCTGGCCGTCTACACTCCGGCGCTGCACTACTACCAGGAAGGGAGTTTTGCCCAGGCCATTGCCGGTATCGAGCGTGCATTGTCCATTCTTCCTGACGACGGGCCGGCAAGGGTCCTGCTGGGACGATCGCGACGATATCTGGCCGATCCTCCCGAATCGATCTCGACCTGGTCCGGGGTCACCGTGCTTCAGGACAAGTAGGCCATCTCCCCGGGCTCGCCGGTGGCACGCCGCGTGTCCAGAGGAAAGGTGACGGTAGCCGTAGTCCCGCCGGTTGGTTGAAACACAACCGTCCCGCGAAGCTGCTCGACAAACGCGCGAACCATGGTCAGGCCGAATCCACCGGCAGGCGGCACGGCACCATCCGTCGAGAGGCCGGGCCCATCGTCCTGGACGGTGATGACGACGATTCCATCGGCAATCTCCCCGCGTACCGCGAGCGTCCCGTCGGGGCGGCCGTTGAATGCGTATTTCATGGCGTTGGTGGTCAGTTCGTTGACAATCAGGCCAACCGTTGACAACGTCTTCTCGGGGAGGTCCACGTCCACGATGCTGGTCTCAACCTTCAGCGCATCACCGCCGTAAAAGTCGACCACCCCTTCGACCAACCGGGTGAGGAAGGTATTCAGTGACCCGCTACCGTGGGCTTCATTGCGGTAGAGTTGATCGTAGAGCAGCTCGATACTCTGAAAGCGACTC
>SLTF01000334.1 GCA_007130025.1 Spirochaetales bacterium
GACATCGGCGTGTGCGTAGATGTCGCGCTCAAGATCCGACTCTCGTTCGTAGTCGGTGAACTCAACCGTTCCGTTTCTGAGGATTTTCCACGTTGTGGGGTGCAGCGCGTAGAGCTCGGGAATGACGTAGTTTCCCGGCACATCGTCGTTTCCGGAGCAATAGATCACCCGGTGTCCAAGGCGCTGCTCCAGGATCACGCGCCACTTGTCCACCTCCAGCGAGACGCCGTCGGTACGACCGAGTCGGTTTTGAAAAAACGCTACTGTTGCCACACATCCTCCACGGTATTTCCGTCAGACATCCGTTGCTCTCCGGCTCACCCTTTCAGCGCGCCCCTGGTCAGCCCCGCCACAATGTGCCGCTGCAGGAGGGCGAACACCGCGAGCACGGGAAGCAGGTTGACCGATGCAGTCGCCGCCACCAGTCGCCAGTCACTGGGGTCCGCCGCGATCATGGTCATGGTCGCCGCCGGCAACGAAAGATTATTGGTACTGCGCAGGATGATCGACGCAATCGCAAACTCATTCCACGTTCCCACGAAGGTGAAGATGGCCGCCGAGGCAAGGCCGGGAAGCGCCAGGGGAAAGATGATCCGCCGCAGAATTCCCAGTTGCGAACAACCGTCGATGGTTGCCGCTTCGTCCAGCGCACGCGGGATCTGATTCAGAAATCCCACCATGATCCAGACTCCCCACGGGATGCGCATTGCAGAGTAGAGCACGACCATACCGAGCCGCGAGTCGTAGAGTCCGATCATGCGCATCAACAGGTAGATAGGAACCACGGTTACCAGCGCCGGTATCATCTGCACCACCAGAATCAGTATCAGGGTGAACTGCTTCCCGGCGAACTCGTTGCGTGACAAACCATACGCGGCAAAGAGCGCAAACGCGAGCGAGAGCAGCACGGCACCGAAGCTGTAGAGCAGCGAGTTTGCAACAAAAACGAACAACGGCCACCGTTGAAGAATCATCTGGAAACCGGCAAAGTCCGGTCGAGACGGGAAGAGCTGCAGCGGCATGCGGTAAATCTCTACGTCCGGTTTGATTGCTGCCATGAGTATCCAGAGCACCGGATAGACAAAGACCAGCGACGCGAGAATCGCAACCAGATGCCGGCTTCCCATCCGGGTAAACCGCCGCAGAGGCGTACGGGAGCGAGCCATCAGGTACTCTCCTTACCGAATCGGCTGAACCGCACGTAGGCGATGACGAAAACCAGCGTGACCGCGAACATCACGACACCAATCGCCGAGCCGCGTCCGAGTTGATTTCTGCCGTCGCCAAAGGCGGTGCGGAACATTTCCAGCGCGATGATCGAGGTGGCCCCGCCAGGCCCGCCGTTCGTCAGTACAAGCACCGTTTCGTACGAGTTCAACGCGGCAATGAGCGAAAAGATCAGATTGACGCTGATGATCTCTTTCATGATCGGGATCTTGATCGAGAAGAGTTTTCGAAAGAATCCAGCACCATCAATATCTGCCGATTCGATCAGCTCGCCGGGAACGGTATTGAGCCCACCGGACATCAGAAGCATCGAGAAGCCCAGCCCCTTCCAGATGTAGACCATGATCACTGAAACTCGGGCGTTGGTCGGATTGCTGAGCCAGCGCACCGGCGAACCGCCCCACAAGCCAATAATGGCGTTGAGAAAACCGGAACTGGTCTCTCCCAGCATCAGCTGCCAGAGGATACCGGCGACCAGAGCACTGATGATCCACGGAATCAGAAAGAAGGTTCGATACAGATCGCGTCCTCGAAAGTCGCCTTCGAGAACGAGGGCGAGGCAGAGCCCCAGGGTCATCTGTCCGGCGACCGTTGCCACCAGAAAGAGGGCCGTGTAGCTCAGCGAGTTCAGGAAGGCGCTGCTCGTGAAGATTGCACGGAAGTTGTCCAGACCAATAAACCGCGGGGCAATCCCAAGACGCATATCGGTCATCGCCAGCCAGAGCTGCCAGATAAACGGAAAGCCGCGCATGAGGACGAGCGCGATGAGTGCCGGGATGATGAAGGGCCACGGGCCGGAGGCAAACCGGGCGAGTCTGGTATTCATTGACAGCGACTTCCTTGACAATCGTTTTCTGCTTCGGCGATTGAACATGGAGCCGGGGCATACCGCCGCACCGCGAACGGTTTGCCCGATGGCTCCAATCGACTCTTCGACGGGTTAGAGTCGCCCGTATTCCGCAAGAATCGTGCGGTTTGCTTCGTCCAGTATTACGTCAAGCGAACGTCCCGAAGTCAGGTAGCTGCCCAGCGCGTCTGCCAGCGCCTGCGCGACAACGGGGCCAATCGGCACGAGCGGGCGGACAACCGAGGTCTCGAGTGCAACCGCGGTGGCAGCCATGAACCGATCTTCACTGAAGAACGGATCGCTGGTGAACACGCTGTTTCGGGTCGGTGTCCATCCGCCGGCCTTGTTGGTGTTGCGCTGCGCGGAGAAGTTGGTCGCGTGGAGCGCAAAGTCAATGGCGGCCTGCTGCAGCCGGGGATTGTCGTCGATCTTTCGCGCGGAGATAACCCAACCGCCGCTGACGCCTACGCCGACGGGTGCACCACGGAATCCCAGCACGGGAGTGGCCTGCCAGAGAGCCGCTTCATCCGCGGGGAGCTTGGGTTCGATCTCACGCACCCCGAAGTTGCTGTTGCCAACAAAGGCCGCAACTTGTCCAGCAAGCAGAAGCGGAACAACGCCACCTTCGCGCGCAATCGCCGCGCTCTCGGGGATCAGCCCGTCATCCATCATCTGTTTGTAGGTCTGGAACACCCGAGCCCATCGCTGGCGGTTCTCACCTTCGAGTACAATCGGGCGCCCGGTGTCATCGACCATGCGTCCGCCGAGGGAGTGGAACAGCCCATACGCGTGAATGACTGCATCGGTGTGTCCCAGGCTCAGGAAGTAGGGTGCCACCCCAGGATTGTTCTGCCGGATCCGGCGAGCCATGGGGATGAAGTCCTCGATCGTTGTCGGAGGATTGGGGATGAGGTCACTTCGGTAGAAGAACAATCTGACGTCGGTATTGTGCCACAATCCACCGAGTTCGCCATTGACCGACTTCAGGGCATCGAAGGTCCACCCGAAGAAATCCTCGCGGTCGGCTGCACTGAGGTGCGGCTCAAGGTTGGCGAACCTGCCCTCTCGCTGCAGGGTGGGATAGAAGGGGTTGTTGATCCACACCACTTCCACGGTACCTTCGCTGATCTGGTTGGCAACGTCGACGTCGTAGTTGCTTGCCGAAGAGATCACCTCCTGCACGCGGACGTTTGGGTTTGCGGCGTGGAACGAGTCAATCACGCTCTGAAACGCAACCTGCCGTTCGATGCGCACATCACCGGTTGATGCCCAGCGCGGAACCAGAAAGCGGACCAGGATCTGTCCTTCCTCCAGCTGTACCTGCTCCTCGCGCCCACCGCCGGCAAA
>SLTF01000004.1 GCA_007130025.1 Spirochaetales bacterium
AGGTCTGCACCTCGTTCACAGCACGAGGCGATTGCATCCGCGATGCGTCGCAAGACCTGGTCGCCGGCGGGATGCCCGTAACTGTCGTTGTACGGTTTGAAAAAATCGATGTCGATCATCAGAACGCTCAGGGTACGCGGCTCGCGCTGTGCGAGGGAGTGCTCGAGCTCGAGGCGCTCGGTGAAGGCTCGGCGATTCTGCAGGCCGGTGAGCGCGTCGGTTCGTGAGAGCTCCTGGAGCCGGCGGTTGGCGTGCTCGAGCTCCTCGGTTCGCTCGGAGACCCGCGCTTCGAGATCGCTGTTGAGCGATTGAATTTCGTGCACCATCAGACGGTTCTCTTCACCCAGGGCCTCGACCCGTTCGAAGGTCCGCTGGAACCGCCACGCCAGAAAGATTCCCTGCACCGCCAGAAAGACCACCATACCCGATGAGGAGAGTTCCGGCGTGGCGATGAACCCGAGCTCGCGGAACACATCGCTGAGGCCCGTTGCAAGGAGTACGAACCCTGCCGGGACGAGAAGGTGGCCGCCGGGAACCGAGGCAAGGACCCGGTGTCGCACAACCTGGTAGACGGCGTACGCACCAAGCAGCAGGAGCGGTATCTGTCCGATGGAAAAGACCAGGTCGTAGACGCGGACCGGCGTCAGAATCAGAATCGCGCCACCGATCCAGAGCAGATGCTTTGCAATCCGGGCAGCCGGGGCAAGCGAGGAATGGCGAAACCCTTCGGAGACGTACAGCACAATGAGGGGGACCACAAGGATTGCGCCGGCGTAACCCAGCTTCATCATGAGTTCCGGAGGGAATCCAGGCACCAGACGGATCAGGATGCGGTCGCTGACAATCGCGAGCCGACCCGCGCTCACAAGAGCAATCAGGGCGAGGTAGAGGTTGGCGGGTTCCGACCTCTGGATGAGAAAGAGCGTGCCGAAGTAGACCGCCGCCAGAAAGAAGACGCCGAGAATGATCGCCTGATGGATCAGGCCCCGCTGCGTCAGCAACAGGACGTGCTCCGCTGATCCCACGTAGAGCCGGTTCAGCCGGGTTCGGCGGTGATGAAAGTTGGCAAACTGAATGAGAATCTCGTTGCGTCCAGGTAGCGGTTCAAACAGCACTTCTGCCGGAAGGTACTGCGCCACAAACCCGTCGCGCTGCTGCGAGAGCCGGCCCGCGGTTGCCAGCGGTTCACCGTTGATCCAGACGGCGTAGGCGGAGGCGAAGTAGCGCAGACGGAGCCCCAGAAGGCGTGGGCGAGCCTCGTCTCGCTCCGGCAGAACCAGCTGCAGCCTGACGGTCCCTGCGGTGTCCGCTGGATCGGTGAGCTCCCGAGGTAACGTCACGGGTGCTGCCTCATCGGGAAACTGCCCCGGAGGAACGACTCGACCGGGGACGTGCAGCCACTCGCCCTGAAGCGGCAGGAGCGCCTCGCCGGTGAACGCGAAATCACGCGCGTCCAGCACCCCGGATTGGGCCCTGGGAGCGGTCACCAGAGCCGTCCGCCGATACGGCACCGAGACCACAACGGGGAACACGAAGGCAAGCAGCGTTACAAGGATCACCAGACCGGCGATCGCGGTGGCCGCGACGGTATGTCTCACGCCCCTGACTATACGGGTTTTGGTGAGGTTCTTACAGGTCCGCTTCGCGAACCACCGGGCGCCGACGGAAGGACTCGTTCGATATCTCACACGGTGGCCGACGGAAAGTGTACCTTTTGAAACGTGGTCTCGCTCTTCGTCTCTCTGATGCTGCTTCTCGGTCTCGTGTGCGCGGTTGTTCTTTTTGGTGGGCGCATTCTGCACCCCCGGCGGGACCTGTTGCCGCGATCGTCGGTCCCGGAAGCGGAACGCTTGGAATCGGGAGCTGTGGAAACGGGCGGGCCTGCGATTTCGGTGGTGATTCCGGCACGCAACGAGGAGCACCGAATCCCAGCCCTGCTGGAGAGCCTGCTGCGGCAGGACCACCATCCCGCGGAGATCATTGTGGTTGACGATGAATCAACCGACGACACCGCCGCGCTCTGCCGTCGATACGGGGTAACGGTTGTTCCCACGGGTGATCGTCCGCCCGGATGGGTCGGCAAGACGTGGGCGTGCGCGGTTGGTGCAAAGCAGGCCACGGGTGAGCTCATTCTTTTTCTGGATGCCGATGTGGAACTCTCGCGGCACGCGGTGGGCAGACTCATTGCCGCGCACCGGGAGTCCGGTGGGGCAGTCTCGGTGCAACCGTACCATCAGACACACAGGGTGTACGAGTCGTTCAGCGCCCTGTTTAACGCCCAGGCGGCAACGGCAGTCGGAATCGGCCGGCGGGCGCGCGGACTCTTTGGTCCGTGCATTCTGATCGATCGGGCCTCGTATCTGCGCGCCGGTGGCCACGAGGCGGTGCGCAGTTCGGTACTGGACGACGTGGACCTGGGCATCGCCTGCCGTGCCCGCGGCGTGCCGATTCGCACCTACCTCGGGGGCTCAGCAATTCGGTATCGTATGTACTCCGAGGGCTTCCGGGGCATGGTGAATGGATGGACCAAGAACTTCCTGCGTGGTGCCGGTGCCACACCAACGCGGGTGCTGATGGTGCAGTCGTTGTGGATCATTGGTGCGGGCACCGCCTTTGCGCAGGCCGCGCTGGCCCTCGCCGGTTCACCAGCTGCGGGTCTGTCCGCTCAGCACGCGCTGCTGACCTACCTGGTCTTTGCCGCGCTGTTTGGGTTGAGCGTACGGTTCTACGGGAGCTTTGGTCTTGCGGTGGCGATCACCTTCCCGCTGCACCTGCTCTTCTTTGGATTCATCATGCTGCGGGCACTGTGGATCCGGTTCCGCGGAGGCCGGCTGGACTGGCGCGGTCGAGAGGTGTCGCTCGGCGGGCAGGCCACCGATGGTGCCAACACCGCCCCGGACGGTACGTGATGTCACCGGCAGTGCGGGTTGGCGTTATCGCGGCCACCTGGGTAGCGATCCAGATTGGCAGCGGGTTCATCGCCCACCGGATCCCGCTTCGCTGGTTCCAGAAGGAGCGCGCGCTGTTCCGCACCCGCGGATTTGAAAACGACGGAGCTCTCTACCGCCGCGTCCTTTTGGTGCACCGCTGGAAGGGGCTCCTCCCGGAAGCGGGTGCCACCTTTGCCGGCGGATTTGCCAAGCGATCGCTGGCCGGCGCCGGCGCCGGTTACCTCGAGCGCTTTGTGGCCGAGACCCGCCGCGCCGAACTCACCCACTGGCTCCCCCTCCCGCTCTCGCTCACCTTCTTCCTCTGGAACCCTCCCAGCGTGGCCATCTGGATGCCGCTCTTCGCCCTGGCGGTGAATGCACCGTTTATCGTGGTGCAGCGGAGCAACCGGCCCCGCCTGCAGCGTGCGGCGCGGGAGATGGCACGACGGGGATGAGGTGCGGAAGGCGCTATCGCGTACGTTTGCGA
>SLTF01000148.1 GCA_007130025.1 Spirochaetales bacterium
ACGGTACCAATGCCCACCATGATCGCGTCGTTCTGGTGGCGCAGGGTGTGGGCGAGGGTAAGGGTATCGTCTCCGGATATCCAGCGTGAATCCCCGGTGGTAGTGGCAATCCGGCCGTCGACGCTTTGTGCGTAACTGAGCAGTACCTTCGGTCGCGGGTTCATCGTGCGGCTCCCAGCGCAGTCTGCACGGAAATCGACGACGGGGCAAGCGGCGGGACCGCTGAGGAAGGCCGAAAATTGTTTGACACCGCACGGAATCGTTACTACCTTTCAGAGAAGAACAACGCGCCGGTGTATACACCTTTGGAGGAGTTCATGAGCAAGCTACTGCGGGACGACCAGTCGAGTGGTGATACGGGTCACCGACTTGGCAATCTGTTGGACCCCGCCGGCGCGGAAAGCGGTCGACGACTGAAACCAAACGGGCACAACCTCGACCACCGAAGTGAGCTGCAAAAGAAGCTCGCGGCCCCCCCGAGTTTTGTACCTGAAGAAGCCTACTGTACCGATCCGGGTGATGATGTCGACCCTGCCGACTGCGTACAGCTTGTTGCCACCGTTGATTTTCCAACCCGATACGGGACCTTTACCCTCTACGGCTTCTACGAGGCGGGGATTGGGGCTGAGCATACCGCGATTGTGCACGGAGTAGTGGACCAGGCCGTTGATTGCCCGGTTCGGGTGCATTCCGAATGTCACACCGGCGACGTGTGGGGCTCGCTTCGGTGCGACTGCCGCGATCAGCTCGAGGCCGCAATCAAGTTTGTGGCGTCGCAGGACCGCGGTGCGGTTGTCTATCTCCGGCAGGAGGGACGGGGAATCGGTCTGCTGAACAAGATCAAGGCGTACCACCTTCAGGATCTCGGTCTCGACACGGTAGAAGCAAACGAGTACCTCGGGTATCCGGCGGAAGCCAGAAGCTACGGCGTTGCCGCCCGGATTCTTGAGCTCCTCGGTATCCAGTCGGTGGCGTTGTTAACCAACAATCCAGACAAGATCGACAAGCTCACCAATGAAGGGGTGCACGTTACCAGACGGATTCCCATTCAAATGCCCACCAACCCGCACAATGAGTTCTACATGGAGACCAAGCGCGAGAAGATGGGGCACTTGTTTTAGCCGAACGAGCGGCAGCCCGAACTCCCCGGTCCGAGAGAGCGGTCTGCGGGCGACGAAGTTCGTGGTGTGGGTTCAGCGAAGCGCCGCCTGGATTCGTTCCATCGCCTCTTCAACCCGCTCCCGATGGTTGAAAGCGCTGATGCGGATGAATCCCTCGCCCCGCTTGCCAAATCCGCTGCCCGGGGTGGTGACTACTCCGGCAGTGTGGAGCAGCTTCTCGAACAGTTCCCACGAACCCGCACCCTTTGCATCAACCCAGATGTACGGTGCGTCGGATCCACCGGTACAGGAGTACCCGATTGCTTCCATTCCCGACCGAATGATGTGCGCGTTCTCGAGGTAGTAATCGGAGAGCGCGCGGATTTCCTGTCTGCCCTCCGGGGTATAGATTGCGGCTGCGGCGCGCTGTACCGGATATGAGACGCCGTTAAACTTGGTGGTCTGTCGTCGACTCCAGAGATCGCGAACGCTGTGCGGGCTTCCGTCGGCCCGGTAGGCCGTACACGCCTTGGGAACAACGGTGTACGCGCAGCGCGTTCCGGTGAACCCGGCGGTTTTTGAAAAGCTTCGGAACTCAACCGCCACTTCGTTGGCGCCGGGAATCTCGAAGATGGAGTGCGGAATTGCGGGATCACGGATGAACTCTACGTACGCCGCGTCAAACAGAATCAGTGCCCGATTGCGACGGGCGTAGTCGACCCAGTTCTGCAGCTGTTCCCGATTTGCCACGGCGCCGGTAGGGTTGTTCGGGAAACAGAGATAGATGAGATCAACCGGATGATCGGGGGGTGAGGGAACAAACCCGTTGGACGGAGTACCGTCAAGATAGACCAAGCCCTGGTACCGCCCCTCTTCCCAGGCGCCCGTTCGACCGGCCATGACGTTTGTATCCACGTAGACCGGGTACACCGGGTCGGGTACCGCGATTACTGTATCGGCGCCAAAGAGCTCCTGGAAATTCCCGGAGTCGCACTTGGCGCCGTCGGATACAAAGACCTCATCGGGCTCGATCGCGATCTCGCGGCTGTGGTAGTCGCCCTGTGCGATTGCGCTGCGGAGAAACTCGTACCCCTGCTCGGGTCCGTAGCCGCGAAACGTCGAGTCGACCGCCATCTCGTCAACAGCCTGATGAAACGCCGAAACCACCGAATCGGTGAGCGGCTGGGTAACGTCTCCAATGCCGAGCTTGATTATCTTGGCGTCGGGGTTGGCTTTCTGGTAGGCTTCCACTCGTCGCGCAATGTCGGTGAACAAATATGATGCCTGCAGTTTGGTGTAGTGCTCGTTAATATGAATCATGGGCGCATAGTAGTAACAAGCCGGGGCAACATCAAGAGGGAGAGTACCATAACATGACGGCATCGGAACGTGAGACGATCTATCGGGAAGCAGTTGCGACTCTTGACGGGGAAGGGTCGGCGGGAGTACGCCTGCATCGACTCTGCGACTATCTGAGGCAGTGTATTCCCGCGTACGATTGGGTAGGGTTTTATCTGGTTGTCCCCGGCGAGCGTCTGCTGGTGCTGGGACCCTTTGCGGGAGAGCCCACCGAACACCTGCGGATTGAGTTTGGTCGCGGTATCTGCGGACAGGCCGCGGAGCGGAGAGAAACCTTTGTTGTGGACGATGTTCGTAACCAGTCCAACTATCTGTCGTGCAGCGTGAAGGTTCGTGCTGAGATTGTGGTTCCGGTGTACCATGGCGGGGAGGTGGTTGGCGAAATTGATATCGATTCGCATTCCGTGGCACCGTTTACCGAGCACGATCGTATGCTGCTTGAAGGACTCGCTCTGATTGTCGCGCCGCTGGTAGCGCAGGTCGCGCCTGCGAGCAGCGCGGGTTAGTCGTCGTTGGAGAGCAGGCGCGCACGGGTGATCTGCGGCGTCTCGGGGTGTTTGTGGCGCAGCTGGAGCAGCGCCTCCTCCACCGCGCGTCGTCTGGACGCGGTTTCGTCCTCAAAAAGTGACCCCTGGACCTCTCCGCCGTCCGCGGTTACCCCGGAGACCCCAATTCCGATGAGTCGCAGCGGGACGGCCCGGTTCCACCGTTTGGCAACAAGCTCCTTTGCCACCTGAAACAGCTCATCCACGGACGAGACCGGATGCTTCAAGCCGCGTTGTGCGCTGCTTGTCTGAAAGTCGTGGTCGCGCACCTTCACCGTCACCGTCGAGCTCTGCATCCGTTCTTCCCGGAGCCGAAACATGACGTGCTCAGCCAGCTCCAGCACGGTTCGGTGGACAATCTCCGGGTCATCGACATCGGTCTCGAAGGTGGTCTCGCTGCTGATCGAATGCGATTGTCCCGCATCCCGATAGATTCCCGGGTCGATCCCGCGACACACCTGATGCAGATAGACTCCCGATGACTCTCCAAAGTGTCCCCGAAGGAAGGGGAGTTCGCACTCACGCAGTCGCATCACCGAATCAATACCCAATGCGCGCAGGCGAGCGAGCGTCTTTTTCCCAACACCCCAGAGATCCTCAATCGGCACCTGGAGCACAAAATCCGCCTCTTCGCCCGGTTTCACCTCATATCGCCCATCGGGTTTGTCGTAGGCGGAGGCAAGTTTCGCGATGTAGCGACTGGACGCGATACCAACGGTGACCGTGAGACCGGTCTGGGCACGGACGGCGTCTTTCAGTTGATCCGCGGCGCTCCGCGGCGGACCGAAGAGCCGCTTGGTCCCGGCCATATCCAGAAAACCTTCATCGATGCTGATCTGTTGCAACACCGGAGTGAAGGATGAGAAGACGGCCATGACCTGGCGAGACACCTCCTGGTATCGCTGCATGCGCACCGGAAGAAAGACCCCGTGGGGGCAGCGACGGTGGGCTTCGTATCCAGACATCGCCGAGTGAATGCCAAACTTCCGTGCCTCGTACGAGCACGCGGAGACCACCCCCCTGCGACCGGGGAGTGCGCCAACGATCACCGGCTTTCCGCGAAACTCCGGATGGTCAAGTTGTTCCACCGAGGCGTAGAAGGCGTCCAGGTCGACATGAAAGAACACCGGGTTCGTACCCATGTCAGAGCTCTTGCGCGAAGCGAATCGAACGACGGACGTCGGTGACCTCCGCGTCCTCCACCTCCAGCCGGAAGGGTGCCGAAAGGGCCGATAGCGTGACACTCCAGAGCAGGGTTGGAGCGCTCCGGTCGCTGAGGGTGAGATCGATTTCCAGCGGAAGCGGGGGTGTTGCTCCGACAATGATGCGCCCGCTTCGCCCGTCGGGAGAGAGAAACACGGGAAGATTTGCGTCGTACAGTATGATTGCTGTTTCAGAACGAAGCGCAATTTCCACCGAATGCACCGGTTCATTCGCGGACAGCGTGATGCGCACGCGTTTTCGCTCCAGAAACCGAGTGAAGTTCGATTCGACGTTCACGTCGAGTCGCTGCTGATCTTCAACTTCGCCGACAACAATCGGGCGACCACGCCAGAGATAGCTCCGTTCGCCAAGGGCAAACGAGATATCGGCGCGTTGACTAGGTGTCTGGAGAACAACGCGGTGGATCAACGAGACGAGATCGACGGTCTCGTGTACAACAACCGGCTCGGGACGGTCTGGCCCGTACGGGCGCAGGGCAACGACCAAGGGGGTGAGGATCAGAATGAGCGTGGCGCACGCGGTTGCCACGATGCGTAACAAAAAGCTTCGCCGGCCTGCTCGTGGGTGTCGCACGGCGAAGTCCAGCCGGATCAGCATGAGCAGAAACGGAAGTACTACAATGGTAAGCAGAAGGTTCCCGCGGATGGGCGAGAGCAGCAGCAGACGCACGGCTGCAAACTCTTCGCCCGTGGTCATCTGATGGGCAGCCAGAATGAGGGCAACCGGAGCGATGAGCAGACAGAGGAATTTTGCGGGGCGGAAGGGAAGCACGGTGAAAAGAAATGCCCAGATAAACGTCCACAGGAAGTAGACGGTGAATGAAACCTGAATGATCGCCAGAACCACAATCGCGATAAAGGTAAACACCAGGGCGGCCGCGGAATAGAAGCGACTCGGCGCGGTCAGCAGCTTCTTCCGCCCGGCAAGAGTTATCACGCTGAAGAGAAACACCGCAAGCACCAGTTTGATTCCCAGGAAGAGCCGCGGTCGGTGGCGCCACAGGTCGGCGTATGCGCGCAGTTCCAGCAGGCGAGAAAGAACGACGGTGCTCAGCAGGAGAGCAAGAAACAACACCAGGGTGATGGCCGGAACTGCCCACCCGTTGCGGAGAAAGGTAACCGTGTATCGCTTGAACCGCACCCGGAACGTCGCGGAGTAGAGCAGCGCAATCATGGTAAACAGGAGAATCGCGATGATGTACTCTCGCTCGCCGGTGACCAGAAGACGCTCGCCTATCTGCCAGGCGATGTAGTGCCGATCCCAGACTTCCGGGAGTGGTGATTCGGCCGTTTGAACCAGACGGGTAATCGCCGCGAGCATCTGCTCGGTGGTATGAAGCGTTGGCGCATGCTCGGCATGTTCGCCGACGGTGGAACCGTTGGAACCAATGCGAACGGCAGGGATTCCCGCTTCGAGGAAATGGCGAAGGGCAGGCACATCGTCGGCAAACCGGGCGCGATGCAGCTGCATCCGAATGGGGTGAGCGCGGTAGCGAACGCCCTCTGCGGCAAACGCGTTGGCAACCATCTGGAGTGCCCAGGATGGGCTGACTGTTCCCGGTGCCGCAATATCCAGAGTCAGCTCATCGGTCGGTCGTTCCAGATCAAGGTAGAGAACCAGCGCTCGGCGGCCCGACACGAATTGCTCAACAAACGCGCGACTCCCGAGAGGGTAACCGGGCACCGGCTCCTTTTCACCGCCAAGAAACAGAAAACGAACAGAAATGGGGAGTTCTCCCCCTCCGAGCCGGTCCAGAAGCGTGAGTGCCGCGGCGGAAGAGAGCGCTCCGTGTTGTGAGTCTGGTGCCCCAAACCGATGATTGACGGGTACGGCGATAATGATCTCGTCATCCGTCTGCCTTCGTCCGGGTGCCGGAGCAGGTGAGGCAGGAAGGACCGCGTGCAGAACGTGCGAGAACGAGTGCGCATCGGCGAAGCGGTCCAACGATTCGCGCTGCACCGGAATGCCGTGCTCGCGGAATCGGCCTTCAATCAGGTCAAACAGTTGGCGTTCGCCGTTGCTGTTCTCGTATCGCGGACCAAATTCCGCAATCGTTCGCCACGTTTCGAGCAAAACGTCGTGAGGTTGCCGTGTGAGGGACTGTGCGAATACCGCATTTGTTGATACTATCGCCAGAAGAAGGGCAATCACGCGCCGCATTCGTGTGCCAGCATAGGAGAAGGGTCTTCCTTCGTCAAGGCAATTGCCGTTCCCGGGAGGTTCGATTGGAGTTGCTGCCGGAAATCCAGAAGCGGATCAGTATACGCAGATTCACTGATTCTCCTGTGCAGAAGCAGCAGATCGACCGCATTCTTGAGGCCGGGCGGTTGGCACCGTCGGCGAAGAACCGGCAGGCGTGGCGGTTCATCGTCATTCGCGAACCGGAGCTTCGCAAGAAGATGGAGTCGGCGTGCTTCGGGCAGGAGTACATCGGTCAGGCCCCGCTCCTCATCACCATCTGTACCACCAACATCGATTACAAGATGCCCAACGGGCAATACTCCTATCCGGTTGACCTCGGAATTGCCGGTGCCTTCATGATGCTCCAAGCGACCCACGAGGGACTTGGCAGCTGCGCGGTCACTACCTTCGACGAAGCCGAGGTCAAGGCGCTGCTCTCGGTTCCGCATTCCATGCGAATTGTGATGCTGCTTGCAATCGGGTATCCCGATGAAACGCTCGATCGGGCTCGTCGCTTCCCCTTGAGCCGGATCGTCGCCTACGAACACTGGTAAGCTACGAACACTGGTAATCAAAGACCAATCCGTCCTGCTCCTGCGCACGGTCGAGCGCCAGATCAATCAGGGTGCTCAATAGATCAGGATAGGACAGCCCTGCGGCGGCGCACATCCGGGGAAACATGCTGATTCGCGTGAATCCGGGGATGGTGTTGATCTCGTTGACGTAGATCGCACGGTCGGTATGCGAGATGAAGAAATCAACCCGTGACATGCCCTCCGCGCACACCGATTCGTGCGCTGCCGCCGCATATCGGCGGATTGCCGCGGCTTCTTCCTCCGAAAGGTGCGCGGGAATCTGTAACGCTGCACCGTTGGGATCGCGGTACTTCGCGTCGTAATCGTAGAACCGGTGCGTGGGAATCACCTCACCCGGCGGGTATGCGTGTACGGCGCTGTTCCCAATCACCGACACCTCGATCTCCTGTCCGTCGATTGCCGGCTCCAGAAGGAGTTTGGTGTCAAAGCGAAACGCATCAAGCAGGGCTGTGCGGAACTCGTCGCGGTGCTCAATGCGGGCGACCCCAACCGACGAACCGGCCCGCGCGGGTTTCACGAAGATGGGGGTACCCCACCGGTCACGCGCTTCTCCGAAGAGCCGCGACACGACGGCCTCGTCGATTTCCGCCTGATCGGGTCGCGGCGGGGCTTCGTGGTGCAGCCGGGTAGCGGAGCGGGGCAGGGTGACCTCTCGTCGCTGGACCGTCATCGATGGTACCACCGGAATTCCCGACGCGCGCCACAGACGCTTCGCGGCGTCTTTGTCCATACCCGCGGCGCTTCCCAGTACGCCGGAGCCCACGTAGGGCAGACCCGCGATGTCCAGCGCGCCCTGAACGGTGCCATCTTCACCAAAGCTGCCGTGCAGAACGGGAAACACCACGTCGATCTTGAGCGGCTCTCCACTGCACACAAGGCCACCGCCGGGACGCACGTCAACCAACTGCGTTGATTGGGCCGCGATCGACAGCGTGATTTCACCGGCGCACACGGTTTCAAGCAAATCAGACGGTTGGAGGAACCACCGACCGTCTTTGGTAATGCCAATGAGGCAAATCCGGTATCGATTCTTGTCCAGGTTGCGAACAACCGAGGTAGCTGATTGCAGGGAGACTTCGTGTTCACCCGATCGCCCGCCAAAGAGAACCGCTACGGCGATCATGGGATCTCATACCCGCATCGAACCAGCTGCTGTTCGGCTACCGCTTGCTCGTCCCATTCAATCGAGTGGTCCCGACAAATAATGTTACCCTCGTGGCCCTTGCCCAGCAACACCACGGTGTCTCCCGCGCGCGCCAGGGACACTGATTCCGCAATCGCCTTCGTGCGATCCGGAATCAGCAGAATCGTCTGGTCTCGTTTGAGTGACGGGTTTTCGGCCAGCGCGCCGGCGGCAATCTGATCGAGAATGGTCATTGGGTCTTCCCCCCGTGGGTCTTCGTCGGTGAGCACCAGAACATCCGCGTGCCGCGCAGCGATGCCTCCCTGGATTGGGCGCTTCCGGACGTCGCGTTCTCCGGCTGAACCAAACACCGCAATAAGCCTGCCCGGAGTATTTGCCCGGAAGATGGGAAACACCTTTTCGAACGATCCGGGGCTGTGCGCATAGTCAACAAGTACGGCGAACGGCTGGGAACCGCGGACGGGTGCCATGCGGCCGACAACCGGCTGAAGGTCCTCGATTGCGGTGATCAGTTCAACCGTTGGGCGGCGCAACAGTTGCGACACCACGAGAACCGCGGCGAGCACGTTTTCCACATTGAACGGTGCGGGAACGGGAATTCGAACCGCAATCGGCTCAGCTGCATCCGGCAGCAACCGGCACTCGGTGGCGTCGGCGTGGTATCGGCAGTCAAACGCACTCAACGCGGTGCCGGGCACCGGTGCATCGCCATCGGTTCGAGCGAACGAGAGAACCGGTCGGGAGGTAACCTCGGAGAACCAGCGGCTGTTGGGGTCGGCCGCGTTGACCACCCCAAAGCTGGAGTCGTTGTCACGGAGCGCACGAAAGAGGTTCATTTTGTCGTCACGGTACTGCTCGAAGGTACCGTGAAACTCCAGGTGTTCGTGGGAGAGATTGGTGAAGACCGTCGCCTCAAAGCGAAGTCCGTGCAGACGCGCGGTACGGGGCGAAAGCCCGTGGGAGGTTGTCTCGATTACCGCGTGGGTGAATCCCGCTGCAACCATCCGCGCGAGCGCCTCGTGAATCTCGGGGCTCTCGGGCGTGGACTGTCGTAGCCGGTTCTTCTCAAGTCCGTTCCCGACGTCCATGGCAACGGTAGAAAAAAAACCGGCGGCGACACCGCAGCTTCGAAGCAACTGGTAGAGGTAGTAGACGGTCGAGCTCTTTCCGTCGGTCCCGGTTACCCCAATCAGAACCAGGTGGTCGCTGGGGCGGCCGAAGAACCGGTGGGCAATCCGTGCGAGCGCCACCCGGCTGTCCGCTACCTGGACGCAGGGAACCTCCTGCGGGTAGTGATCGAGGGGAGAAGCGTGTATAATCGCACTCGCGCCGCGTCTGACCGCATCGTCAATGTATTGGTGGCCGTCGGTGTGAGTCCCGGGTATCGCAAAGAAGAGCGAACCGGGAGAAGCCGACCGGGAATCGTAGGAGATGGCGGTGACCGCCGGGTCTTGAGTGCCCCTGACTGCGATCGGGTCGATCGCTTTGGTAAGCTCTCTCAGGGCGAATTCGGGCATGGCGTGATAGTAGCAACACCATGGGTATTCTTCAAGATACGCCGGATACCGGTACCCTCGATCACCCCTACTTGCGCTCGCAGCTCATTGCCTACATCGGCAACAAGCGGCGACTGTTGCGGTTTCTGCACGATCTCTTCTCCCGTCTGCACGCGGATCGCCCGATTACCTCCGCCATCGATCCCTTTGCCGGCAGCGGCTCGGTTGCCCGCCTTCTTCGCTTCCTGGGGTTTGCGGTGCATGCAAACGACTGGGAGCCCTACGCGGCACTGATCAACCGCGCTTACATCACCATTGATGCGGAACGCGCCCGGCGACTGTTTGCCCGCGACGGCGGAACAGCCGCGGTGGTCGATGCACTGAACCGACTTGACGGCGAACCGGTGGAGCGATACGTCAGCCGCTGGTACGCCCCGCGCAGTACCGAGACCGCCGACTACCGAACCGAGAGACTCTTTTACACCCACGAGAACGCGCTCTTCATCGATCGGGTGCGCGGTGAGATTGACCGGCGCTATCCGCCGATGTCCGGCGATCATGATCGAGAAGACCAGCGCGCCCTGCTCATCGCGCTGCTGCTCTACGAGGCGGCGACTCACGTGAATACCTCGGGGGTGTTCAAGGCGTATCATAAGGGGTTTGGCGGGCACGGCAAAGACGCGCTGGGGCGTATCCTGTTGCCCATGCAGCTGGAGGTGCCGGCGCTTGTCGACGGAGCCCGCCCGTGCAGCGCAGGCGAAGAGGACGCGCTCATCTGCTGCACCCACCGCTCGGCTGATCTGGTCTACCTCGATCCGCCCTACAACCAGCATCAGTACGGCAGCAACTACTTCATGCTCAATACGATTGCGCTGTGGGACCGCCCGCAGGTGGACAACGGGCGCCGGTCCGACGGGAGCCTTCGCGCTAAGGCGGGTATCCGCCCCGACTGGACGCGAACCCGCTCCGATTTCTGCTCCGGCCGGCGGGCCCCGGCTGCGTTGGCGCAGCTTCTCGATGCCGTTGACTCAGACCGGATTGTGCTGAGTTACAACGAGCGCGGCGCGATCCCCATGGAAGCGCTGCTCGATCTCTGCGCGGAACACGGCTCCGTCTCCCTGGAGAGTACCGGCTACGCGAGTTATCGCGGCGGGCGCCAGAGCCTCCACCGCCGGGCCCAGAGCCACGAGTTCGCCCTGCTGATTCAGCGTTCGCGCGGTCTGGGAAGCGGTGGATCGGCACCGCACCACGCTCTGCTGGTTCGGAGCATGGAGACGTTTCGTGGGCGCAGAGTCGATCCGGCCCACATCGCTGCCCTGCCCCCGTTTATCAGGGTGGATCCGCTCTTTTTTGTTGATGCGATCGATGGTGAGGCGCTACTGGCGTGCTCCGAGGAGGAACTGAAGGAGCACCATGCGACCACCCAGGCGATACTCTGCGGCGATCACGGGCGGGAGGCGGAGGTGTTGCTGGAGTTGCTCGAAGGGGAATCGCTGTCCGGTTCTCTCCGCGGCCGCGCCTGGCGAGAGCTGTTTCAATCGCTTCGAAAACTTGCGCACCGGAAGTACCGTACACAATTTGACGAGGTGTGCAGCCGGGCGAGCAACCTTGCCGCACGGTACAAAGACGGACCTAACGCGTCCGAAGGCACAACGGCCCTCGGTACGGTTCAGGCATTGAAGGCCCTCGCCGCCCGACGGGCGGCAGGGTAGGGGGTCTCAGTTTCCGGTTTCGCTGTAGAGGAAGCGGAAGTAGTCCATGTCGGTGGTCAGCGTCTTTCGGAACCGCGGCATGGTTTCGCGGTAGGACTGCACGCTCCGATAGAACGCGAAGAAGTTCGGGTCCTGCAGGTAGGCGGTGGAGTAGATTCGTGCCGCTTCGGCGTCGGCCGTTCCGCGGACGCGATCGGCCTGTTCCTCCGCGCTGGAGATGATGCGCGCACGCTCGTTTTCCAGCTGACCCAGAATGCGAAGGCGCTGTCCCTCACCGTCGGAGCGCAGGGCCTGCGCTTCCCGGTTTCGCTCGCTGACCATCCGGTCGTAGACGCTCTCGGTCAGGTCTTCCGAGTAGCGGATCTGGCGGACGACCACGTCGATCAGTTCGATCCCAAACTGCCCCATGCTCGGTCGACTCTCGCGCAGCATCTGGTCGGCGAGCATCTGGCGGCCCCGGCTGATGGAGGGCTGGCGCACGTCCACTTCCAGCAGGCGCTGGAGTTCTTCGGTGGCGTCTGCGTCCTCCAGATCGGCATCCGTGAGCGCGCCGGCGGGATCGCGAACGATCTCGTTGATGACGTTGGAGTTCCGCACCGCTTCGGAGAGCCGGTTGGCGGTGATGACGTTGCGCACGGTGCTGTCGATGAGTTCGTCGAGGCGTCCGTAGGCGCTCTGGACGGTGGTCACCGAGGCGTAAAACCGGGCGGGATCGATGATGCGCCAGCGCGCGGTGGTGTCAACCCAGATGAACTGCTGCTCGGCGGTTGGGATGCGTTGCGCTTCTCCGTCCCACGCGAGTATCCGCTGCGGATACCGGACCACGTTGTCCAGCACGGGAGTCTTGAAATGCAGCCCGGCTTCGGTGGTCACACCCACAATCTCGCCAAAGCGAATCACCACGGCCTGCTCGCCCTCGTTGAGCACGTAGAGCGGCCCCAGCATGAAGAACACAATCACCACAACGGCAAGGACCACCAGGGCGCTGATCAGTTTTTTTGCCTTCATCGGGTACCCCCTTCGCGCTGAAGGTTCAACAGCGGAATAAAGTTCTGCAGTCCGCGATCGATCAACTCGATGCTGTCGTCCTCGGCGAAGATGTCTTCCATCATTTCGTAGTAGAGACGGGTGCGGGTGGTGTTGGGGTCCAGCCGATACTCGGCGAGCACCGAGAGGAATCGCGCCGTCTCACCGCGGGCTCGGTTGACGCGCTGCGCCGCGTACCCTTCAGCCTGCTGAAGGATCTGCTGCGCCTGACCGCGGGCCCGGGGGATCTCGGCGTTGTACTGCTGCCGCCCCTCATTGATGAGGCGGTTTCGATCCTGTACCGCGCGGTTGACATCTTCAAAGGCGTCCTGGACGCGGCCAACCGGCGGAACGATGTTCTGCAGTCGCACCTGGGTGATGTTCACCCCCATGTCAAAGGCGCCGAGGATATTGTTCATCATTTCCTGGCCCAGGAACTCGATATTGCCGCGCTCGTTGCCCAGCACGTCGATGATCGCGCGGTCACCCACCAGCAGACTGATCACCG
>SLTF01000095.1 GCA_007130025.1 Spirochaetales bacterium
ATGAAGCCGCCGGCCGCCACCGTGGAGCCGAAAATCAGTACCTGCAGCAGCAGCGTGGTGCGGCTCTGCGAGCGCACCGTCAACGCCGCGATGCCACCTGCGGTGCAGGCGAACAGCGCGACAACCAGCAGAGCCATGGCGAGCCAGAGCGGACGGACTCCCCACGCGGCGTTCAGCCCCACGCGGGTCACCACCGCCAGGAGCAGCGCCTGCAGCCAGACGGTCAGCGTGGACGCCAGTACCACACCGGTGATCGCAGATGCCCGAGAGCGGCCCGCGATCTGCCGCAGAGCCGTTACGACACGCAGTTCGTGCATGCTGTCGGAGACGTAGAGCGCGCCGAAGAGCACGATCATCACGGTGATGGTGACGGCGTAGTAATCCGTCGCCCGAAGCGGCAGCCCGTTGTGGGTCGCCAGTCGAGTAATCACCGGGACTTCCGGCTCGACGAGACGAGGGGCGCGTTCCGCAGTCTGCTCTGCGATGCCCGGCGAGCCGGGAATGCCAAGCCCGTCGGAAAGGGCGCCACCGAGCAGCACGATGAGGAGGATCGGAAGCGCCACCTGGAGCAGCAGCGACTGGGTGTCGCGAAGCTGTCGCACCGCAGTGTACCATGCAATGATCAGCGCCTGTCTCATGGGTGCCATCCTCCCGGTCTCAACCTCATCCGCGCAGCGTGCGGCCGGTGAGCGAGAGAAAGAGATCATCCAGCGTCGGGCGAACCAGATCGGCCTGAATGACCTCCGCGCCACAGCGGGCAACCACCTCCACAACCCGGGCAAGGCGCACCTGGCCGTGTTCAGCAATGATGACCAGTGAGTCGGGTTCTTCGCTGCAGTGGTGAACCCCGGCAAGCTCGGAAAGCCGGGCACGAAGATCGGGAACGGTACGATCGATCCGCACTCTGATCCGGTCATCGGCGCCTAATCGCTCGATGAGCTCCGGCACGGTACCGCTGACCAGAATGCGTCCGTGGTCCATGATCGCGATCCGCGTGCAGATCGCCTCGACCTCGCTCATGTGGTGGGACGCGTAGAGCACCGTTGTTCCCCGGGCATTGAGCGTGCGGACCGAATCGAGAATCTGCCTCCGCGAACCGGGATCGATTCCTACCGTGGGTTCGTCCAGAATCAGAATCTGAGGTCGGTGAACGAGGGCGCACGCCATGTTCAACCTTCGGCGCATACCGGAGTTCAAACGGCCGGCACGGGTGTCCCGCCGTTCGGTCAGGTGCATCAGTTCAAGAACCGATCCGCACAGTTGCTCCAGGACGGGATTGCGCAGACCGAAGAGCTCGCCAAAAAACCGAAGATGTTCGCCGACGGTGAGGTCGTCGAAGAGCGCGGGCTCCTGGGGAACAACGCCAATCCGGTGAAGCAGCGACCCCACACTCCGCGACTTGGGGGCGAGTGCGGAGACGTCGGTTCCAAAAAGCGTGATCCGGCCACGGTCCGGTGGGACCAGACCGGCGAGCAGGGCAATCGCGGTGGTCTTACCCGAGGCACTCGGACCCAGCAGCCCGAGGATCTCTCCCGCGCGGATCTCGATGTTCAGCGCGTCCACCGCGGGGAGACCCGCGTATCGCTTGACCACGTTGTGCAGGGAAGCAATCACCGGGGTGTCGGGCTGTTCGGTCATGACATTGCCTTTCACGGTTCCTTACGCGGCCGGTCGCAGGATGAACTCAACGATCACGTGGGGAAACCGTGCACCCAGCGCGTCGATGACCCGGCGTCGAGCCGCTTCGATGATCTCCACCGTAACGCTCCCTCCCGATTCGGGAACGGAAACCGTGGCGATTACCAGATAGCGGCTTCCGGTCTTGCTGATGTAACTCTCCCGGTACACAAGCGGTTCTGCGGTTTCGTGTCGAAGCACCGCTTCGATTGCGGTACGGTCGTCGCGGTTCTGGGCAACCCCTCCGGCAAGCTCGATGACCGCCTCGCGCACGATGCTGATTGGTTTCCCGATGAGCATGGTAGCAAGAATCAGCGTGATGATGGAATCGGCGAGGAAGGGAACGAAACCCGCGCTGCCGGCAGGATCCGTGTTGCGAAGGAGGAACACTCCCGCGGCGATTCCCAGGGAGAGCACCCCGTCGACGAACGAAGCGCGGGCATCGGTAGAGAGAATGATGCTTCGATTGTTGATGCGCCGGTTCTGTGCACGATAGAAGAGGGAGAGACCCATACAGATGAGCGCCATCGCGAGGGCGTAATAGAGAATCGGGTCTGGATTGAGCATCGGAATGTTCTCGGTTGTTCCAACGATGTAGAACACGATGCGCACGACGCTCGTGACCACCGCCATGGTGATGATGCCGATCATCATCAGGCCCTTGATGAACCCGTAGAGTGATTCGGAGAAATAGAGCCCGAGGGGGAAGGTCTCGGTCCGGCGGCTGCGGATGCGCGCGATTGCAAGCGCCACCAGCATCCCGAGGAACATGATGAACGAGTAGTTCCCGTCGAGAAGGATCGCCTCCGAGTTGGAGCGGTAGTAGGTGAGCCACGCAGCAACCGCCATGACCAGGTTTGCCGCGGCCCCCACACGGAGCGCCGTCCGCTCGACGCGGTCGTGAGAGCGGTTCTGAAAGGTGTCGTGGTTCATCGCGCCACCTCCAGAATCGGCAACGCCGCGATCGTCCGAAAGACGGCGATGGTCTCGTGATCGCGGGTGTCAAAGTGGTAGTCCGTACCGGTCTTTACAATGATGGTTTGGGTCTGAGGGTGGACGTAGATGTACTGCCCCCAGATGCCGATGGCACTGAAGTCGCCTTGCGGATCTTCGGGGATCCACCACTGATAGCCGTATCCGAAGGTCCAGAACGAGTCAGGGTTCTCGCCGGGTTGGAGGTGCGACTCGGTGGGGTTCAGTGACGCGTGGACCCAGTCGGCGGGGATGATCTGTTGGGTATCACGGCGGCCATCGTTCAGGTAGAGCCTCCCGAACCGGGCGTAGTCACGCAGCGTTGCGCTCAGAAAGGCGTGCCCCAGTTCGTTGCCGTGGTAGTCGGTGTTCCACCACGCGTCGGCCTCCATCCCCGCAGGCACCCACACCGAGCGCGAGAGGTAGTCGGTAACGCTTGATCCGGTGGCGCGCGCGACAAGCAGCCCAAGGGCAATCGAGTCGCTGCTGACGTAGTTGTTGTAGGTGCCCGGTTCCCGTTCCCGCTCGAGCTCGGCCAGAACGTCGGTGACCGGATGCCGGAAGCCGAAGACGCGCATCGGCAGCCACATGATGTCCGAGAAGATCGACTCGTACGTTTCGCTGAAGGCGACACCGGAGGACATCGTCAGTACGTCGTGAATGGAGACTCCGTCGTATCCGCTGCCGCGGAGCTCAGGAACGTAGTCGGTGACTGCATCGTGGACGGAACCG
>SLTF01000034.1 GCA_007130025.1 Spirochaetales bacterium
AACGCGGACCAACGAAGGAAGTCCACCTGTTACGTCAGGCCTTGTGAACGATGGCGGTCACATGAGCTATCCGCTTCCCGCTGCGGTGTCAGGCCCTCAGGCAGACGTGGTCGGCGGGATCACCGGCGCCACATCTGAGACGGATGGAGCGCATCGTGGCACACTCGTTGCTCGGCCACAACCATCTCCTCCTCGCTCGCCACCGGCTGCGCCGTGTTGGGATGGCGCTCAAATACAAAGGAGGATTGCTCCGTGCCCAGCTGATAGCGGGCGCGGGTGATGCCATCCGCAAGGTTGCGGGCAACGCCGCAGGGATAGACATCCACCAACTTGGCGGTCCAGTCGGTGTCCACGGCGCTGGTCGCGACATGAAGCACGACCTGTAACGGGCCAGTGACCTCCAGACCCGATTCCAGTACCCCGGGCGTATACACCAGCACGTCCTGGCGACATTCGACCTTCCGCTGGTCAAAGGCGCCTGCCGCCAGCGAGGCGGCGTGGCAGCACAGGCCCCCGCCGCAGGTGGGAGCCGGATTGCGCGGGTCGTAGGCGAAGTGATCGGCCGGCTCGACGGGCGACAGCGTGCCGTTGCGCTCCAGCGTGTTTGCCGCGCCCTGGCTGTGAAGAGGTAGTCGGGAGTGTAGACGGTGCGCGCCAGGGGCCACTCGTTCTCCGTCCGCAACGGTTGCGGCCCAGGACGAAGAGCCGTACCGGCGGCTCCTCCATGATGCTGCCGGCGCAGTCGTCGCCTTCTCCACCTTTGAGCCAGTGGCCGAACCAGCGCCACATGATCTCATAAAGCAGCACCGAAGCCGAAGCTCGAACGCCAAGACCAAACTCGCCCACATAGCTATCGACCGGACCGTGGAGCCAGGGACCCATGATCAGCTTCTGGCTTTGGCGGGCCTCCCTGGTGGCCGCGTGCGCAACCATATCGGTGCGGTCGCGCGTCGATCGCCACCGCCGGCGGGAGAAGCGCTTGCGCTGGCACATCGACTATCTCACCACGCGAGCGGAGTGCGAGGTCGCCGAGGCGGTTGAGCTCATCGACGCGAGGATCGACGAGCGCGTGCTCTACCGCGCTCTGCGCGAGGGGCTGTCGGCCACCATCCCGATCCGCCGCGTCAGTGCGAGCAACTGCGCCGGCGGTTGCGGTGCGCATCTTCTTCGAGTGAGCGAGCGCCCGGATCACCAGCGCATCCAGTCGCTCGGTGCAGCAGCGGCCGGCGCGACTCCTCGCCGTCTGCGTTCGTAACGTGCAATGAAACCGTACGCGAACGGGTTTGTCGCCGGTTGACGTTGCTGACGGCCAGTGCTGTTCATTCCGGCGAGGCTCACGTCAATCATCTCCCGACTCAGTCATCGCGTCGGTCTCCCTCTCACGCCACGCATCCATGAGCTCGTCAGAATGCTGGAGAAGGGTTCGGCGGATGAACCTTGTGGCGGGACGTCGTACCGTTCATCATCAAGCCAGAACTTCCATTCCGCCTCGGCCTATGCCACACGGATGAGCGGCGGTCGGTATGGATCATCCTCCCATTGGGTCCGGACGGTTGCTGAGACGCTATCCGGACACCGCCATCCAACGGCCAGTGCGGTGTGAGGCTAGCGCCGCATCGATGGCCTCCTGGGCCCGCAGGCCATCATGAAAGTTCGGAACGGCAGGCCGGTCCTCGAGAATCGCGTCAATGAACGCACGAGGACCAAGAGACTGCTCGTTGAAACGCTTGATGGCGCCGTCCAGGTCGAGGTCCCCGCCGAACGCGTCGGGAACCGACAGCGTCCGGAAGGCGTCTTCGTCCTGCCGGACGCCGCGCACGACGGCGCCTTTATCAGGTCCCCCTACGTGCACGGCAGCTTCGAGCGTGCCCTCTTCGCCGTGGATAAGCAGGCCCTGTTCCCCCCCGCGCTCGGCCAAGTGCGCCACGGTGCTAAGCTGAACGAGACCCTGCGCGCCGTTTGCGAACCCAAGCAAACGCGCTTTCGCGGTTTCATACATTTCGCGGGCTTGGGCGGCGTACGAAGCCAACGGTTTCTCGCAGAGCACGTGCAGTCCGGCCTCGAGTGCCGCCATGGTTATCGCGTGGTGCAGGTCGTCCGGGGCGCTGACGACAAGCGCGTCGAGCCCGGCTCGGTCTATCATCTCGCGGTAGTCGGTGTACACCCGGGGAACGTCATACTTGACAGCCATCTCCTGCGCCCGGCTGCGGTTTCGACCACAAATCGCCGTGAGCGCAGCCTCAGGATGGCTCTTGAGGCTAGGCAGGGACAGCATGTCCGCCCACCTGCTCGTGCCGACGATGCCAACGCTTACAGAACCAGCCATCTATGCTCCTCCCTCAGCCGCCCGCTTTCGAGCGGCCCTTTCGTCTTTCTCCCATGAAATTGGCTCACTGCCGCTTCAGCGCCCGCATTCAGGCTCAACGGTGCATAATCCCCCGCCTCCGCAAGATGCACGTCTATGGAGATGCGGTGTTGCTTGCTCACCATCCTGCTCCCTCCACTCCGTGTTCACCGCGCCGACGACGCGCCGCCGCAGCCTGGTCGAATCCGCTGCGGCCGGTGTCGCGAGTCAGACCGGTCGAGTGGCTCTCGCCGGCTTGATGTTCTGGTTCACGTTGAACAGGTTGTCCGGGTCGTACGTCGCCTTGACGTCGGCAAGCCGCTCGTAGTTATCCCGGTACGTCGACCTGATACAGTCCTCACCCTCGTCCATCATCATGTTGATGTAGCCGCCGCCCAGCGAGTACGGATGAAGCTCTTGCCAATAACTCCGCGACCAGTCGGTGATTGCGTCCCGATACCCGGGGTTCGGGTCCACCCCGGCGTACACCGCGGACCATTTCGCCTCGCGGTAGCTCCAGGCCGTCTCGGATGGACCGACCTGGCCTGCGGCTCCGTCCACCGGATAGAGATGCATCACTGACCAAACCGAAGGCGACTTCTTGCCGTATTTCGCGTGGATCTCGATCGCGTCGTCGGTCAGTTCACCTACGAAATCCGCCTTAAAGTACCACTGCAAGCCGCGCGGCAACCCCGCGCCGGCCATGGACTGCAACGTCAGGTAAGACATTGGTGCGACCCAGTCGAGTGCCGGCTTCTTGTAGGCCCTGATCGGCTCGAGCGCCTTCTCCGCCTGATCGAGCGTTCCGGTGTGGCACCACAGCACCCCGCACACGGTCTTCCCCTGCAACTCCTCGGGGAAGTGATCTTCCAGCGGAAAGCCCTGCATCAGGAAGAACCCGTAGAAGTCGTGGTCATCCTCGTGCTCGGCCATCCAGTCGCGGTACTTGGTGAGCATTTCCGCAGTGTCTTCCAGCCGCCACAGCATTGGGCCGGCGTACACGGTGCTGACCGGATGAAGATCGAAGAGAAACGAAG
>SLTF01000151.1 GCA_007130025.1 Spirochaetales bacterium
CATCGTCCGGCTTTGGCCACAGCGGTCCGGACTCCACCAAGCCTGCGTACGACATCCTCGCCCAGGCGGCGGGAGGTTTGATGGGTATCACGGGGTGGCCCGACGGGCCGCCAACGCGGGTGGGGGTTTCCATCGGTGACCTGAGCGCGTCGCTCTACACCGCCATCGGGATCCTCGCGGCCCTCTATCACCGGACCGTAACCGGTAAGGGGCAGAAGATCGACGTGGCCATGCTCGACTGCCAGGTATCGCTTCTCGAGAACGCACTCGCCCGGTACCAGGTTGACGGCAAGAACCCGGAGCGGCTGGGCACCCGTCATCCCACGATCGCCCCGTTCCAGGCCTACCGCGCAAAGGACGACTTCATTGTCATTGCCATTGGAAACGATGCGTTATGGAAGAACTTCTGCGCCGTCATTCGCCGCCCGGAGCTCATTGACGACGAGCGGTTCCGCACCAACGCCCAGCGTACGCGCCATATCGATGAGATGAACGAGATCCTGGAGCAGGAGATGGCGCTTCGTACGGTGGCGGAGTGGGAAGGTATTCTCGAGGGCGCCGGCCTTCCACACAGCCGGATCAACGGCATTGATGAAGTGCTGCGCCACCCGCAGATCAAGGCGCGGAACATGATTGTGGACGTGACCGACAAGGTCGCCGGCACCATCAAGATCGCCGGCAACCCGGTGAAGATGAGCACCCTCGACGAAGAAGTGTCTCGCCCGCCGGTGGCAACCGTTGGGCAGCACAACGAAGAGATTCTCGGCGACCTGCTCGGCTACACCCCCGACGAAATCGAGCAGATGCGTGAGGAGGGAGTGATTTGAACCTCGTAGAACCCGCGGATGCATCGGAGCTGCTGCCACTACTGCGTGCGGGTAGCCGTGCGCCTCTGGATGAGGTCGAGCAACGGCTCGCCCGGATTGAGGCAGTCGAACCGCGCATCGAAGCGTTTCTGCCGGAGCCCGGCCGTGCCGACCGGCTCCGCGCGGCCGCGGCCAAGCTGGAAAAGGCGCACCCCGAACCGGCATCCCGGCCGCCGCTCTATGGCCTGCTCCTTGGCGTCAAGGATATCTTTCGCGTCAACGGATTTGAGACCCGCGCCGGCTCCCAACTACCGCCCGATCTCTTCAGCGGCAAGCAGGCCGGTTCCGTGACCACGCTGCAGGATGCGGGTGCATTGATCGCGGGCAAGACCGTGACCACCGAGTTTGCCTACTTCGATCCGGGCCCGACGCGGAACCCGTGGAATCCCGAGCACACGCCCGGCGGTTCGAGCAGCGGATCGGCCGCAGCGGTTGCCGCGGGGTTCTGCCACGCGGCCCTCGGGACGCAGACCATCGGCTCAATCATCCGGCCCGCCGCCTTCTGCGGCATCGTCGGGTTCAAGCCGAGCTACGGACGGATTTCTGCCGACGGAGTGTTTCCGTTCTCGGTATCGGCGGATCACGTGGGGATCTTTGCCGCGAACGTTGCGACCGTGACGAAGGTTGCCGCGCAGCTCTGCCGCTCCTGGAACCACAAGCGGGCAACCGTTAACTCCAACGGCAACTACACCGAACCGTCGCGTGCGATCATCGTGCCCGACGAACGGTATCTGGCCCAGGCCGACCGAACGGCGCGATTTGGCTTCGATCAGGCGGTCGAGAAACTGGTGAAAGCCGGGTTTGCGGTGCATCCGTCTCCGCTGTTTGACGACATCGATGACATCAACGCCGCACATAACGACATGGTTGCCGCCGAGTTCGCGCAGGTGCACGCGGCGTGGTTTGACAAGCACCAGGCTTTGTACGGTCTGCGCAGCGCCGAGCTGGTGGAGCGCGGTCGAGCGATTCCGTCATCACGGCTTTCGGAGGCGAGGGACGGTCGCGGCGTGCTGCGTCAGAAAATCACCAACCAGGCCGAAGAGCTCGGCGCATCGCTCTGGGTGAGTCCGTCGGCGGCTTCGGCCGCGCCGAAGGGAATCCACGCAACCGGAAGCCCCATCATGAACCTGCCGTGGACCTACGCGGGGGTTCCCGCGGTCACCGTTCCGTGCGGCCTGAGCGCCGACGGGCTTCCGCTCGGTCTTCAGTTGACGGCCCGGTACGACCGCGACGAGACCCTGCTTCGCCGCGCCCTTGAGATCGAGGAGCTCCTTCGCCCATAGGGTCCGGTGCCGGTCCGGCCAGGGGGTGGCTCCGTGCCGGCGCAACAGGGGCACCGGGCCGGTCCCGGGTCGGATTCAGATGACCTTCTCGTTTCTCAGGGTTTCGATTTCCGCCTCGTCGTATCCAAGTTCGCGTAGAACCTCTTCGGTATGTTCGCCCAGCCGGGGCGCCGGACGATCGGTGCGCGGCGGCGTGCGGCTCATGTTGATGGGGTTACCCAGTACGCGCACCGAACCGGCGGTTGGATGCTCCATCGGCACAATCATGTTGCGAGCAAGAATCTGCGGATGCGTGAGAATCTGCGCCGGTTCCAGGATTGGCCCGCACGGGACCCCGGCAGCTTCAAGTTCCGCGATCCAGTGAGCAACCGGCGCCGCGGCGAACCGCTCATTCAGCAGGGTTTCCAGCTGCTCGCGGTTCGCGACTCGATCCGCGTTGCCGGCGAACCGTGGATCGCTGCCCATTGCGTCGGCCACGGCCAGAACGCGGATCAGCGCCTGCCAGTGGCCCTCGGTTCCCGCCGCGACAATGAACCACCCGTCGGCCGCGCGGAAGGGCTGGTAGGGGGCGATGTTGGGATGAGCATTGCCCCGCTTCTGCGGCGCGTTCCCGCTGACAAGGTAGGCTGAAGCAACGTTGGCGAGCCACGTGGTCTGACAGTCCAGGAGAGCCAGATCGAGGTCCTGTCCGTATCCGCTCTTTTCGCGTTCGTAGAGGGCGGTAACAATGGCAAGGGCGGTGTACATGCCGGTAGTGATATCGGCCATCGGGGTAGGGAAGCGCGATGGCCCGCTTCCGGCCTCACCGGTCAGCGCCATCGTGCCGCTCATCGCCTGCGCGATGACGTCATAGCCGGGTTTCTCCGCTTCCGGGCCGGTGAGCCCAAATCCCGAGATCGACGCCCAGATGATCCGCGGATTTCGCGACCGAACCGACGCTGCGTCAATCCCCAGTTCAACGCGGCTGGCCTGTTTGGGTACGTTGTGCACCAGCACATCGGCCCGGTCGATCAACCGTTGCAACGCCTCCCGAGCCGGCGGCTGCTTGAGATCAAGCGTGACGCTGCGTTTATTCCGGTTGGTACCGAGGAAGTAGGCGCTCTCGTCCCCGGCGAAGGGAGGACCCCACCCGCGCGCCTGGTCGCCACTGCCGGGTCGTTCGACTTTGATCACGTCGGCACCGAAGTCCGCAAGAAGTTGTGCGCAATAGGGACCCGCAAGCGCCTGGGTC
>SLTF01000050.1 GCA_007130025.1 Spirochaetales bacterium
CAACCGGGGGCGAGTACGTCCTCCTGGATGCCGGGCACTACGTTCACCTGGATATGCCGGAGTTCATTGCCGAACGGAGTCGAGACCTACTTGAGAATTCCGGAATACACTGACGGAGCGACGGCGCGCTTCACGTCTCACCGACTTCTCCGCGCATCCGCCGGGCTGACCAGGCCCAATCCGGCGCCTGGTACTCGTATGCGCCGCTGGTACCATGACCTCGCCGGGAGCTGTGTCTATACCGCCGGAACGGAAACAACGATCCTTCCCTCATGTTGTCGTACCAATACTTATGGGAGCATGAGCGGGCTATGAAAAGGGTTACCACCGAAGGTGCCGCACGTTACGCGGCACATGATTCATCGGGTCTCAGCCGGGACGTCCGACGGCGCGAGTTGGGGCGCGTCAGGTTCCGGCTGATTGCGCGGGTTCTTGCATGGATGCGTTCCTTCCGCGCAGATCGATCAGGGATAGGTGGAGTCTCATCGTCACGGAAGGGAATCGATCCCTCTACAGATGACGAGACAACGATCATCCTTGGAGCGCGCCGGTCGCGGGTGGTCGCGGGCGGGCGCTCCATTTCCGTGCGTGCGGGGACGGTGTGGGTCACCGATCGCGGGCGCGATGTCATACTGAGCCCCGGGAAGGTGTATCGCTCCCACGATTCGCGCGCACTGATGGTCATGCTGAACCCGACACGGCGGCCGGCAACGGTCACCATCGGCGTTTCCAACGGAAACGGCTGAGGGTCTACCTCCCGCAGAACTCGCGAATCGCCCGGGCGAGCTCCTGTGGTTTCTCCTGCACGACCAGATGGCCCGCTTCGCTGACCGATCGGATGACCACACCGGGAATAGCGTGCGCAAGACGATACCCACGCTCAACGGGAATCCAGGAATCCTGCTCACCCCAGAGGATGAGCGTTCGCGCACCAACTGACGTGAGCTGGGGAACGATCTCAGCGGTGTAGGTCTCATCGGCCTGCGCAATCTGTCGATAGAACGCAGGCTGCCCCTCGTCTCCCATCCACGGCTCAACGATCGCGTCTATCGACGCGGAATCCAGGCGACGGTAGGCCGCCGTCTGCACGTACTCGGCAAGGAGTGCACGATGCAGCCGTCCTGGTAGCCCTTCGAATGCCTCCCGGTGTTCGCGCACGTGCACAAAAAAGGGCGAACCCCACGGGGTGAGGATGACCGGGTCAATGAGGATCATTGCGGCAAAGGCGCGATGGTTGAGAAGGTGCGCTCGTACGACGGTCGCCCCGCCAAAGTCATGCCCGATCGCGATCGGTGCATCGAGATGCCAGTGGTCGATCAGGGCGTTCAACAGCTCGTTCTGGACACCGAGAGAGACGTCATCTTCCGGCTTTGCTGACCGACCGTAACCCAGCATGTCGTAGAAATGGACCCGGTAATCCCGCGCAAGCAGGTCAATCAGTGGACGCATGGTGTCTGATGACCACGGTGTGCCATGCGCCACGACAATGGCCGGTCCGTTCCCCACGGTGCCGGTGTGAATCCGGTGGCCCCGAAACGCAAAACTCTGTTCCATATCCGCTCTCCTTCTCGCGAGGTCAACGTACGATGCGGCGGGGGGAACGAATAATGGTTTGTAATGCTGTGATTCATCATGAATCATGATATTGCGCACAGACGCGCCGTGGCCGCTGGCATCACGGGTTCGCGGCGGTGTCCCCGGGATCACTCCGTTGTGCCCACGACGAGCGATACATCTGTGTCCTGAACTGTGTCCGTATTGTGTGCTATCGTGCGCCCATGGTGCCAACAGAGCAACGGATTCCGCGATATCGTGCCCTGGCCGACCGGATCCAGCAGGCAATCGCGGACGGAGTCTACGAACCCGGTGAGCGCGTCGCCTCGATCCGTCAATTTGCCGATTCGTTCGACGCCAGCATCAACACACTGCGCGCAGCGTTCAGCCTGCTTCAGGACCGTGGCGTGCTTGAAACGCGGCCACGGGCGGGAACCTTCGTGGTGACGCGCCCGACGTGGAGCGACGAGTGCGACTACGTTGACGATCTGGTCGATGCAGTCATCGAAGAGTACGCGTGCCGTTCGGCACAAGTCCCGGTTACGGCACCCATGGACGTCGCAGTGCTTCCACCGGAACTTGTGCCCGAAAGCCGTATCCATGCCGCCGTACGCGCCGTTGCTCAGCGAAGCCATCCCCTGCTCACCGGATACGCAACATTTGACCGGACGATGGAATTGCGATCACGCATCAGTCAATGGGAGTTGGTCCACGGGACGGCGGTCAGTCCCGATCAGCTGGTACTCGCAAGTTCAATTGAACTTGCGATGATGCAGCTGCTGGTGCTGCTGAACCCGGCACGAAACCCGGTCGCGGTCCAGTCACCCACGTACTACGGGCACCTCACCATTCTGCGTACGCTCGGCATGCCGGTGTTCGAGCTCCCGGTCGCTGCGGACGGCTCCTTCTCTGTCGCGCGGCTCGCTGATGCCGTCAACCGGGAGCAGATCGCACTTGCCGTCTTGGACACGTCGGTCCACAATCCAACGGGAACCTCGGTGCCGGATCACCTCCTCAACGAGATAGCTGGGCTCACCGCACAAGGCCGTCTGACGGTAATCGAATACGGCATGCTCCGCGATATGCGCTTCGGCGCCGGCGAGTCGCCGCCGTTGTACAATCGTGCGCCATCGGGTTCGGTGTTTCTGTGCTCGTCGTACGCGGAGACGCTCGTGCCGTCGATCAAGGCGGCGTGGGTGGCCGCCGGATCGCGGGCCTCGTTCGTTCGGGATCGCTGGCTCGCCACGGCGTGCTTTGTTTCCGCCCTGGAACTGAGTGTCCTTGAGCAGTTGCTCTCCTCCCGCGACATTCGTCGCCAGCAGGAGAGAATCAGGGGCGTTGTGGGAACCTCGATGCGCGAAGCGGCCGAACTGGTTCGCGCGACCTTTCCCCGCGGCACCCTGGTGCAACACCCCAGCGGCGGATTCGCCCTGTGGGTGAAGTTGCCAGGCGGAATCTCCGGCAGACGGGTGTTCCGGGCCGCTCGCGACCGCGGCATCGCAATCGCACCCGGCGCCATGTTCGCCCGCCACCCCGATGACTACGACAACCACATCCGCATTGCACCGGGGGTACTGACTGCCGCCAAGCGACGAGCGATTCAGCAACTCGCCACGATTATCGCTTCGCGGGAAGTGACCGGATCGGATCTGTCGGCGGTGGTTCACTCACGGCCCGGATCGCTGCCGGTTGTGAACCAGTAGGAAGCCGCGGGCTGGACGCACGTCTTATCAGGTCCGCGGTTGCGGGCGGCTACACACGCGCGAGGCTCGGCGCGCCGTCTACACCGATGGCAGGGATATACTGAGCCGAGTTGCGC
>SLTF01000401.1 GCA_007130025.1 Spirochaetales bacterium
CGACGAAACACAATCGGGCCCAGAACCCTTCGGTTCTGCTGCCAGCTTCTGCCGTCTTCGCTGACCGCAACCGAGAGATAGATGACCCCCTCGTCACCGGAACGACGCACGACCTCCTGAAAAACCACGGCCATCAACTCGCCGTTGGAGCGCGCTCGAGGAAAGAAGGCCGATTCCGCTTCCAGAAACCGGGGTGCTTCGAAAAAGAGCCCCTGGTTGATCAGCGAAAGCTCCTGGGCGGAGATGGGAACCAGAGAGGCGACCGCCAGCGCAACGGCCGCGATCAGAGATCGGCGCCGCATATCAGGAGATCCCCAACCGGCCGGCGATGCGCTGGCGAAGGTTCAAGAGCGGCGGATAGAGGCGATTGTTTTCGTTCTGTAAGAGACGCTCGACAATCGCAAACGCCTGAGCGATATTCCCTTCCACAAAGAGGGTCTCGGCCCGTCGAAACTGCTGCTCATCGGCGGTCGAGAGCGCAACCGCCGCCTGCCCTCCGGTGCCGATTCGCAGACGGTCAAGCAGCACTTTGGCCGGGTTATTCTGCGGGTTCAGCGTCACTGCTTCTTCCAGCAGATTGATGGCAGCGCGTACCTGGGCAAGCCCTCCCCCGGCGGAAAGCCCCTGCGCCTGCTGGAATAGCTGGTTTGACCGGGCAATCTGTGCCTGGGTAATTGGATCGGGCCGTATCCCGAGTTGAATCTCAATCTGTGCAATTCGGTTTGCAAGCCCCGGGAAATTGGGATTGATGGCCTGGAGCGCCTGCAGCTCGATCAGCGCCTCGGTTGGGTCTTCGGTGCGGCGTGCCCACGCCTCGTTGACCCGACTCTCGAATATGGCGGCAAAGTTGTCGGACTCGAGCAGGCGAAGAATCTGCAGCCGCAGGATCCTCGCTTCCCAGTTGTACGGGCGCACCGCAGTCACGTTGGACAGGTTCTGGTCGGCCCGAGTCAGCAGTGGCCGCGCTGCGGCGAGCCCGCCGGCGGTGATGAGATTCTGCGCTCGATCGTAGTCGGTCTGGGCAAGGTGAAGGTAATTGCTCAGCACGGGATAGAGCGGCTCGGTCTGAACCAGCGTTCGCCGACCCTCCATGGTGAGGGCGGCAGTCACGAAGCGGTCGAGTCGCTCGATTTCCGGGTTGGGATCGACGTTGGTTCGAGCCCAGGTCTGGCGAGCTTCGTCCAGAACGGAGCGCGCCTGGCGAAACTGCTCCTGGCGGTACAGCGTATCCGCCTGATCGATGAGACGGCGAACCGCCTGTACGATGAGCTCGTTCTCGGCTTCCTGCAGCCGAACGCCCAGGGCGACAACGCGCTGGTCGGCCTGAGTACGAAACGCGGGATCCTGTTGCACTTCCAGGGATTCAAAATAGCTGTTTCGCGCCTCTTCCCACAGCGAGCGCGCCTGTTGCACGTCCAACCTCGCGAGGGCCTGCTCGGTCTGGGTGGCAAATTGATTGCCGCGCGCCCGTAGCTGGGCGGCGAGCGCGACGCGCTCCTCGGCACGAGTTGCCGTCTCCGCAACCGCCTGCTCCAGGGTACCCATGCGGTTCAGAAAGGCGCGAACCTCGGCAATTCGACCCGCGACCTCACCGTCGGCCCGCACGTACCCGACTTCCTGCTCGAGGGAATCGAGCAGCGCTTGGGCGTCCGCACGCAGCGCGGCCAAGCGCGGTGTCGCCGCACGCATATCCGCGAGGGCCTCCGCGGGAAACCGAAAGACCACCGCCACGGCGGTGTCGTCATCCTGCGCGGTCTCGACTCCCTCGATCCGTTGTACCGCGGACGCCTGCAGCGTGCGATTCTGCTGATACCCGAGCTCCAGGGTCGCGAGCCGCAACTCTGCGATACGCCGGACCGTCTCGATCTCGGCGATTCTCCCCTCGCCCACCGCAGCTGCCACGCGCTCAGCGGTTGCGCGCAGAGTTTCCCGCGCTTCCTCGCGCATCAGGTCAGGAGCGTCAACCGGATAGCGGGCTGCCGCCTCCTGCCACCGGGCCTGGGCCGATTGCAGTATCGAAGCGATCTGCGACAGCTGGTTGCGGCGGGCGGTAAAGCCCGCAGCGTCCGTATCGGGCCGTTCAAGTGCCCCATCGAGGTCGGACAGCGCGGTGGAAAGCTCCGCGGCGGTGCGTGCCGCCTCGTAGGCGGTATGGTGATACAGATAAACCGCGAGCTGCGTGCTGCGCAGCTCGTCGATGGCGCGATCGATGTCCGCCGGTGGAATCGGGGTCACGGCACCGGCCGAGGCCATGAGCACGGCGAAACCGGCGAGCTCCCGAGCATCGCCAAAGAGCGTCGCCGCATCATCCCACCGACGCGAGGAGTAAGCGAGCTCCGCGCTCGCCGTCACCTCTTCGGTAACCACCGCAAACCGCTCGCTGAGATCCTGCTGCTGGTTGAGCCGCATGCGCTGCATGGCACCAAGGAGGCCTTCCGGTCCGGGGGCGTCATCCGGACCGAGCGTGAACTGCTGAAGGAACAGGAGGTGCCAGTCGACCGGATCGTCGGGGAAGAGGGACGGCACGGTTTGCCGCACGTCGGCAACCGTCGCTCCGGCGCTCTCAACCCGGTTCTCGGCTTGTCTCCCTTCGCCGTGCAAGGAAACAAACCGCCCCACTGCCTCACCGAGTCCTTCGAACGCACGGTCCGCGACGGCACCGGAGAGCTGATCGTACGCCGCGACCAGGGGGGGAGCGCGATCCGAGAAGCGCCGCGCCTCAGCTTCAATCTCAGCAACGGAGCGGTTCACCGACTGCGCCACCAGCGCCGGATACCCGCGTTGGTTGAACTCGGGCTGCTGGAGAACAAACCCGGAGAGGTAGCGTTCGACCGCATCGAGATAGCGGCCCTCGGCCAGCAGCTCCCGCGACTCCCGAATGATGCGCGCTGCGACGCTCTGGTCGAAGGCGAGCTGCGCGATCACCCGGGCGTAGCTCACCTGCGAGGCGATGCGGGCGTTGGGAAAGCGATCGAGCTCTTCCATCTCGCTGATGATGTCCAGGGTGGTCTCGATGTCTTCCGGGCTGGTATTGAGGTGCACAATCAGTCGCTCAAGAAGATCGTTATACTGCCCACGAATGGTGCGGATCTGCCTGAGGAGCTGTTCTGCATCATCGATCCGGTTGGGATTCCGCCGGATTGCCTGCTCGAGGAGCACGATCGCCTCGTTGATCTGTCCCTGCGCAACCAGGTCACGGGCAACGGATACCGGGTCCTCGCGTTGCCCCGATGCAAACAGAGATGATCCCGGCCCGATCAACAAGAACAGTGCAGCAAGAAGCCAGGTAGCGATTTTTGGAATATGTACCTGACCTGTCAGACGCTCCCCTCCAATTCAACTATATCACATATCGACAGATAAACGCAGGCAGTGTAATGCCGATACTGATAAGAGCATGGTCGCGCGAACGGCGATTCGGCGCCGATTTCATGGAAGAAACGGCCGAAATGTGATACTTTTGACCCTGAGAAGAAGGTAATGAATAAACGCGTTGTCGTCATAGCCCTTATCATCCTCGTTGCTCCCTCAGCCCTCTTCTCGTTCTCGCTGCCGGACATCGTCTGGGGTATCAGTGACGCACTGGATACCACCCGGGTGCGAAATACCGGGCTCACCGTGTTCCCCACGCTGGTCATCCCGATGGGTGGAGAATACGAGGCGATGGGCACCGCCTACACCGCCGTCGCCCGCGATGCAACCTTCTTTGATGCCAATCCCGCCGCCAGCTCACGTCTCAATCTCACCGAACTGACGCTGATGCACAATAACCTCATCGCCGACACCAGCATGGAATCGGTGGTCTACGCGGTGCGGTGGGGTGATCTTGGGTTTGCGGTTGGCGCCAAGTTTCTCCACGTTCCCTTCACCGAGTACGACATCATTGGCGTGCAGCAGAACTCGGTTCGATATACGGAAACGGTTGCCGGCGTGAACGTGTCGTACAACCTGTTCAACTCGTTCAACTTCCACGGTGTCTCAGTGGGCACCACGCTGAAAGCGGCGCACCGGAACATTCCCGCGGTGATTGCCCCCGGACAGTCGGCCTTCGGCGTCATGGCCGATGTGGGCGTGCTGACGCGATTCAATTTCCTGAAGTTCTACCCATCCCGCAGCCGGAACTTCTCCGTCGGGGTGACCGCGCGCAATCTGGGGCCTCCGGTCCTCGACGAACCCCTGCCCACCAGCATCGTGACGGGCATTGCCTACGCCCCACTCCATCCCGTGCTCATCGCCTTTGACGTTACCACGCCAATCGTGCTCTTCAGCGACGCTCCGCCAGAGGAGATCTCATACGCCGCCGGCCTTGCGGTCCAGGTGACCGACTTTTTCGCCGCGCAGACCGGCTTCCAGCTGCGTGGTGGAAACCCGCGAATCACGCTCGGTGGGCGGGTCAACGTGCGCGAGTTGGGATTTCATGCAAACTACACCCTCGACATGACCACGCAGACCGACCGGATCGACCGCTTCAGCGTGATGGCGTCACTCAATCTCGGGGATCGGGGTCGAGCGGACGTTCAGCGCATGGTGGAAGAGTACTACCTGGACAGTCTGGCGGCCTTTGCGGCCGGCGAGTTTGAAGCGACGGTGACCCTCGCCTCGCGCGCGGTTGAACTGAACCCGCGATTCACCCCGGCTCAGGAAACCCTCGAGACGGCGCAGCGCCTTCTGGATCTACAACAACGGCTCGACGCCATCCGCCTCGGAGATGAAGACTTCCTCGCTCCGTAACCGGAATGAGCCGGCGGCGGCGCGATCACGATACGGACCATCAGTTTGCACAGACCCGATTGATTACCGCTGAACGTGTCGCTTGAGGGCGAGATAGAGGCAGAAGAGCGGAACGTCTGCCTTGTCCTGGTGCGCCCATTCGGCCATTGCGCGCTGGTAGTCGGCGCGACGCGAGGCTCGTATGAGTTTCCGCTCCTGCCTGCGATAATGCCGATCACGAAAACCTTTGGCGAGGTACGACAGGATCTCGGCAGCTACACCCGAGTCGGCCTCATCAAACAGCACCGCCTGCTGATCAAGGGCGGGAACGCCGTTCCCCTCGTGTGCGTGCAGGGTTTCTTCGAGCCGATGCACCAGCTCCGATTCCTCAAACACGGTACGGTCGATCGCAGAGCGAATCTCGATGCGGCGCCGCTCCACCCTCTGCGAGGAGAGATCTCGACGAACCAGGGCGAAGTACGCGGCGATCGATACCGCCAGCGAGATGAGCAGCTCATCCAGGAGGGGCACCGGATCGCGGACGACAATCGACAGAAACAGAAACGCCACAACAAACACTGCCGAGGCGCCCAGAAAGCGTATCAGAAACCGATCCTCCGCGTTCCAGCGGCGAAGCGCCCGTTCCGCGATCAGGTAGAGCTCATTGCGAAATCCGGTAAGAGCCGAGACCGGCGGCTCTTCACCGTAGAGGCCTCGAATGCGGGAAGCCGCCAGCAGCTCCACGCTCTCCTCATCGGCCTCAAAGGGATGGAAAAACATCGAACTTCCATCTTTGCGGTAGAGGTGAACGATGTGTACGGTGCGCGGCTCGCTCATCTGCGCTGAAACATAGCTACGCACCGGGCATCTGTCAATGATTCTCGGTGGATCAGGACCAGCCTCCTACCACCGCGGGTGGACGTCCGCACGGATGTAGCGATCGTAGACCGCGCGCACCGCCTGCATCTGCTGTGGCGTCAACGCCGGAAGCGCCGCCGCCCGAATGTTCTCGTGCATCTGCTCGGAGCGGGTCGTACCCGGAATCACGCAGGAAACCTCGTCGAACATCAGAATCCACCGCAGGGCCCAGAGCGCCGGCACCTCGTCGTCTCCCAAGTGTTGCTTCAGCTCGTCGACCGCCGCGAGACCCCGCTCGAAATCCACGCCCGAAAAGGTCTCGCCCTTGTCGAACGCCGCCCCATCGCGATTGAAATGGCGATGATCATCCGTGGCGAACGTCTGGGAAGCGCGCATTTTACCCGAGAGCAGACCGCTGGCAAGCGGCACCCGAACGATAATGCCGACGTTCGCATCGCGTGCGAGGGAGAAGAACCGGTCCGCGGGCCGATGGCGAAACATGTTAAAGATGATCTGCACCGTATCAACGTTGGAGAACTCGATCGCCTTCATCGCCTCTTCAACTTTCTCTACCGAAACGCCAAGAGAGGCGATCTTGCCCTCACTCTTCAGACGGTCAAACTCCGCGAAAATCTCCGGACGATAGTAGACCTCGGTTGGGGGGCAGTGCAGCTGAATGAGGTCGAGCCGCTCGAGCCCGCTGTTCTTCAGGCTCGCTTCGACAAAGCCGCGCATCGCCTGCGGTGTATATCCCGCTGACACGTGAGGATCAACGCGACGCCCGCACTTGGTTGCCACATAGACGCGCTCCGATCGAGATCGGACTACCCGCCCCACGGCTCGCTCGCTTGCGCCGTCTGAGTAGACGTCGGCCGTGTCCAGAAAGTTGATTCCCGCGTCGATCGCCTCATTCAGCAACCGATCCGCGTCGGCATCGTTGAAGGGTTGACCCCAACCTCCTCCCAACTGCCAGGTTCCAAGAGAAATCTCTGAGACGGAAAAACCGGTTTTCCCCAGCGTTCGAGTGTTCATGATGTGTCTCCTTGGTCGATGTAGTACGCAGCGCGCTTCAACTATTCCAGTATATCACGTCTCGTAGCATCTGTTCCCAGTTCCGGGTGCTTGCCACTGCCGCGAGGTTGCGATACAAGGGAGACACCATGTTCTTCTTTGTTATCAAAAAGTCGTTCTTCGACTTCTGGGATCACTTTCTGCCGTCGGTGCTCATCAATCTGGGTTTCATCATCGTTCTTGCCGTGCCCACGCTGGTACCGGGATGGTTCCCGGAGGGGGCGCAGGCGGTATCCGTTGTGGTGTTTGCCCTTGGCATCTTGCTGCTCTTTGTCTACACGGGAGCCGCGTCGCTGTTTGCGCGGGACATTGCGGACTATCAATCGCTCGAATGGTCGGCAATTCGGGGCTACCTCTCGCGCAGCTGGAAGTACAGCGTTGCCCTCGGTGCACTCTATCTGCTGCACGCATTCCTGCTTTCGGTAGCGCTGCCGGTCTACGTCGCGATGGGAACGGTGTTTTCGCTGGCGGCTCTCGCCTTTCTCTTCTGGGCCAGCGTGATCTGGCTGGTCGCGAGTGCGTATTATCTTCCCGTCGCCGCACGACTCGATTCACGCATTCCCCGGATTCTGCGAAAGAGCTTTCTGCTCTTTTTCGACAATACCGGCTTCTCGGTGATGGTGGCCATGGGGGCCCTGCTGCTCTCGATGCTCAGCGTGTTCACCGCGCTGCTCATTCCCGGGGTAATGGGCGTGCTGACCTGGATTCACACCGCCGCCAAGCTTCGCCTCTACAAGTACGACTACCTCGAAGCCAATCCCAACGCCAACCGCCGCGAAATCCCGTGGGACGATCTGCTCTTTGACGACCGGGAACGCGTCGGCAAGCGGACGTTCCGCGGAATGATCTTTCCCTGGAAAGAATGAGCGCTCCCTGGCACCGGTTGATCACGGTGCTTCGACGTCCACTTCGCGTACCACTCCTCGCCGGTACCAGCGCGCAGCGAGGTAAACCAGGGGTGTGTCCGCGACCGCCACGATCACTTTAAGCACGTAGGTGGTGAGCAGGATTTCGAGCAGAATCGCCACGGGGAACACCCCCGCGAAGGCGGCGAACGTGAACACCAGCGAATCCACCAGCTGACTTACCAGCGTACTCAGGTTGTTGCGTACCCAGATGGTTCGGTCACCCGGGAAGATCTTCCGCCAGAACGCGTAGGCCCACACGTCGTGCATCTGCGAAACGGCGTACGCAATCAGACTTGCCGCCGCGATTCGCGGCAGGAAACCAAAGATTGTCACCATGCTTTCGTGCGCGAAGTCCTGTGCCGAAGGAGTAAACAGCAGCGCAAGGTTCATGAGCACGGTAAACCCGATGATGGCGAGAAACCCAAACGAGACCGCACGGCGCGCGGCGCGACTTCCGTAGTTTTCTGAGAGGATGTCGGTCACCAGAAACGAGCCCGCGTAGGCGATATTCCCCAGCGTGGCGGTCAGCCCAAACAGCTCAACCGTTTTCACCACCTGGATGTTGGCGACAATGACGGCCAGCACCGTCCACGCGTAGAGTCCTGTTGCCCCAAACCAGCGATAGACGATCAGAATCAGCAGAAAGTTGGCTATCAACAGTGCCAGCCAGAACAGTTCATTACTCACGATACTCACGATTCTCCTTCGACGGTGGGACGATCGGGAACGAGAATTTCGCCGGAGATGATTTGCGCTCGCAACAGCTCCAGCTCTTCGAGATGAGGTTCCAACATCTCACGGTTGAGATTATTCACTACAAAGCCAACGCCGTCTTCCTCCAGTCCCAGGCGGATGGCGCCTCCATCGATCCGACCTCCACCGTTGATCAAGTCGCTTGACAGCAGAAATACCGCCCGATCAATGCGCTTGAGCATCGAGGTGACGATTCGCTCGCCAATTGCCCGCTCGAGCGCGGTGTCGGCAACGGCGAAACGAAACGCCTGATCGTATTCGACGCCGATTGCCCATCGCCCACGGTCGTACGCGGCCTGAAAGATCCCCGCACCCGATCCTCCCGACGCGTGGAAAATGATGCGGGCGCCCTGATCGTACATTTCCTGCGCGATCTGCTCCGCCGACTGGGGGTCGTAAAAGGCGGTGGGATCCTGCCCGATGTACTCGGCCATCACCATATCCCCGGAACGCAAGGCGGCATTGGTGTGCATCGCTCCGGCGGCGAATCCACCGTGAAAGGTGTGAATCAACGGGATGTCCATCCCACCGATGAACCCGACGCGTGCATCAGAATTACGGGTCATCATGCCCGCAAGGGCACCCACGAGAAACGAACCTTCGTTTTCGGCAAACGAAACGCCGGAGAGATTGCCGTTGGACACGCCGTCGGGAACCACCGCGTCAATCAGCGCGAAGTGGGTGTTGGGGAACTCCTGCGCGATCCGGCCAGCCGCTTCGGTGAAGGCAAAACCAAGCCCGAATACCAGGTCAAAGCCGGCCTCCCCGAACCCACGCAGGGCCTGCTCCCGATCCTGGCCGCCAACCCGAGGCTCCACGTACCGGATCTCAACGAGATCGCCAAAGTTGACGGAATCGGGATCGTTGGCGATGAAGCCACCAAATTCCTGCGCTACCAGAACCAGACCGTCGTAGGCCAAATCGTTGTGCGCCATATCTCCGCGGCCACCGAGATCAAACACAATTCCAATCCGATGCTCCGCACTGGTCGCGTCGGCGGCGGGTTGCCCTGCACCGCATCCGGTGAAGAGCATTGTGGCCGCAACCGCCACAATCGCCGGCACTACCCATCTCGTCATTCTACCCCTCCATGGTGGTGACAGCGATATCCGGCCTCGCTGCCGGCGTCGTCGGTGTCGCGGTCACGGTATCCGCTTCCCGGTGAGCTGTCAATCAATCCTCGAGACGACAGGCGCGCCGGGCGTCGGTAAGGCGGCGAATGAGGTAGTCACGGTCAAGCTGGAGGTCTCGAGTCAACTCGCGCATCTGCTGCTCGCTGATGAGGTTCTCTTCCATGTACAGGAACAGGAGTGCCCGTTCAGCGATACAGGAAACGCGCAGGGCGTTGCCGTTGATGCGGGCAGCTTCGCTCTCGTCGCCGTAGAGTTCCGAGAAGCTCGCCGACAGGCGCGACCGGGGGGAACCAGCCTGAATCGCCTCAAGCTCGCGACGAAGGGGATCCACTACTCCGCGCGACGCTTCAACCCCAAGTGGCTTCAGCGTCAGATAGGTGTACTCCTTGCCCGGCAGGTAGTGGTGATCGTCGCAGCGGGTGCAGTAGTTGGGTTCCCGCGAGTCTTCCCGCCGCGCATCACCACCAACGATGATCAGGGGGTCAAAGTAGAGGGCCGGACACTCTTCACCGTCAATCAGGTAGTAGCGGTAGGTGTAGAAGGAGTCCTTCAGGCACTCGGCGTGTTCACAGTACGCGGTAAGCGGAAAGACGTCGGTTGCCAGATCAAGCAGCATTCGGGCGGTGGCGTTAAAGATGGCGCGGCGAAAGTTCAGAATCAGCGTCGGAAAGATGAAGACCAGCCCTCGACGCGCCGATTCGCGCTGCACCACGTAGGCGATGCGCTCGTCATAGAACGATGCCTCGTCGATGATCCACGTTCCGACCCGGGGATGCCGAGCGATCACCTCTTCCAGCCCAAACGAATCGCCGATGTGGGCAATCGATTCGCCAAGCCGCTCGAATCCTCCCCGGAATGCAAGCGCATCGTCGGGGTAGTCGGGAAAGCGGCTCCGGTCGAGGGCAGAGCGGATGAAAAACACTTCCCGCCGGTCGGCACCGTCGGTGGAGGTCTGCTTCGCCACGCGATCGGATTTTCCGAGGGCCACGCGCGAATCGCGCCACACCCGCGACGAGTACTCGGTTTTGCCCGACCCCATCGGTCCGATCACCAGAATTCGCCGCGCCGGACGGACGAAGTCAAAGTGGTTGAAGGAATGGTGAATCTTCAACTCGGGAAACCCGAGACTCTTCAGAAAATGGGCTGTTTCGGTAGACGATGTACGGTCTGACATGGGCTCCCCTGAGTGCGCTCCCTCGTACCTATACCCAATCGCGGCCCGTTTCGCAACCTCATCCCGCACAGAGGGGTTGTCCCCGTGGGAGTATCTGCGTATCCTGAAGACAATATGGGAAAAATACTCCTTGTTTCGAACCGTTTGTCGACGTCGGTCGCGATGTCTGCCGGAGGTCCCGAGTTTGCCCCGAGCATGGGGGGCCTCGCGACCGGTCTGCTCTCGCTCCACGAGCAGGAGGACAGCCTCTGGGTTGGTTGGAGCGGCATACCATCGGACAGCATCAGCAACGAGACCGAAGCCGTTATCACACAGCGACTCCGAAGTGAACACAAAAGCGTGGCGGTCCCCCTCTCATCGGACGAGATCGAAGACTTCTACTACGGATTCTGCAACAACATCATCTGGCCGCTCTTCCACTACTTTCCCACCTACGCCGATTATGAAACACGGCTCTGGGATCGATACCGGCAGGTAAACGAGAAATTTGCCCGCGCGGTGCTCGAGGTTGCCGACGACGACGACACCATCTGGGTACACGACTATCAGCTCATGCTCCTTCCGCAGATGCTGAAGCGCGAACTGCCCCACTCCCGAATCGGGTTCTTCCTTCACATTCCGTTTCCATCGTACGAAATTTTCCGCCTGCTGCCCTGGCGTGAAGAGATTCTCCAAGGCGTCCTGGGATCCGATCTGGTGGGGTTTCATACCTACGACTACGCCCGCCATTTCTTGAGCTCGGTACGACGCATCGTTGGTGTTGAACATCAGATGGCCAACATCAAGCACGATAACCGCGTCATCAAGGTAGACGCCTTCCCGATGGGCATCGACTACGAAAAGTACTCGACCGCGGCCGAGCGGCCCACGGTGCAGCAGGAAGCCAAAATGATCCGCAGCCAGCTCGCCGGACAGCGCATTATTCTCTCCGTCGACCGGCTGGACTACAGCAAAGGGATACCGATGCGAATCCGCGCCTACCGGCGGTTTCTGGAGGAACACCCCGAGTACCATCAGAAGGTGACGTTGATTCTGATTGTGGCGCCTTCGCGTACCGAGGTACCGCACTACAAACAACTGAAGCGGGACATCGAAGAACTCGTCAGCATCACCAACGGGAGTTTTGGAACCATCGGGTGGACGCCGATATCGTACTTCTATCGCCCCTTTCCCTTCGACCAGCTGACCGCCACCTACACTCAGGCTGACGTTCTGCTGGTGACACCGCTTCGAGACGGCATGAATCTCATTGCCAAAGAGTACATTGCCGCGCGCAAGGACTACCGGGGAGCGATTGTGCTCAGCGAGACCGCGGGTGCGGCACGGGAACTTGGAGAGGCCATCCTCATCAATCCCAATAACGAGCCCCAGATTGCCGCCGCGATTCTTCAGGCGCTAGAGATGTCCGAAGCGGAGCAGGACGAAAACAACCGGTCGATGCACGAGCGACTCGCGCGCTACGACATCCACTATTGGGCGGGCGACTTCATGGACAAACTGGAAGCCGTCAGCCGACTCCAGGAGTCATTCAGGGCGCGAACGCTCACCGAAGCGGTACGTTCCACCCTGATCGGTGACTATCGCGCCGCACAACGCCGGTTGATCTTTGTGGATTACGACGGGACCCTGGTTCATACCGGCTCAAAAAAGACCTCTCCCGACGACGCGGGGATTCGAACCGTCGGCCGGCTCGCGGCAAACCCTCGCAACGAGGTGGTGGTGATCAGTGGCCGTCCGCGCGAGCACCTTCAGGAGGTGTTTGTGGACCTGCCCGTTGGTATCATCGCCGGTCACGGCGTCTGGTATAAGGGGAAAAGCGATCAGTGGCACCTCACCGAAGCCGTCACCAGCGAATGGAAGGAGATCGTGCTGCCCATTCTTCAACTCTATTGTGACCGCACGCCGGGCACCCGGGTCGATGAGTCGGAATACTCCCTTGTGTGGAACTATCGCAAGGCGCAGCCGGAACTCGCCGCGATTCGGCTGAGCGAGCTCAAGGATGCAATCACCAGCATCACGGCAAACCACGATCTCTCGCTTCTCGAGCGGACCAACGTTCTGGAAATCAAGAACTCCACCGTGAGCAAGGGCCGCGCCGCAATGGCGTGGTACGAAGCCGGAGCGTGGGACTTTGTGATGGCGATTGGAGACGACTGGACCGACGAGGACATGTTCACCA
>SLTF01000453.1 GCA_007130025.1 Spirochaetales bacterium
GAACCGACCACCTTCGAGCTTCTCACCCTTCTGGCCTTCCTGCTCTTCCGGCGTGTCGGGCTTGACTGGGTGGTGCTCGAGACCGGGCTCGGAGGACGACTCGACGCCACCAACGTGGTGCTTCCCGTGGCCTCGGTCATCACACCAATTGAGCTCGAGCACACCGAGTACCTTGGCACCACCATCGCGGCAATTGCCGGAGAGAAGGCGGGCATTATCAAGCCCGGGGTTCCGGTCTTCATCTCCGCGCAACGACCCGAAGCGCATGCGGTGTTTGTGGAGCACGCGACGCGAGCCGGGTCCCCGCTCTGGGATTGTGCGGAAAACGTACTCGACCTGAAGTGGCACGAAAGGGGGTGCTCCTTCACCATCGATGGTGTTCGGTTTGCCGCACCGCTTCGCCTCATTGGGCGACACCAGGCTGCCAACGCCGCCCTCGCGGCAGCCGTGGTACGGCAGCTGCTGCCCGACCTTCCCCCGCCGGTCATCGAGCGCGGGTTGGCCGAGGCGTGGATCCCGGGCCGCCTTGAACAGCGAGAGAACGGGCCGCGCTTCTTCCTCGACGGCGCGCATACGGCCGACTCGGTGCGCGCGGTGGCCGAAGCGTTCGGCGAGGTTTCAACCTCGCCGCGCATTCTGCTCTTCGGCGTCTCGCAGGGGAAGGATCCGCTGCCCATGGCCCGCATTCTCGCTCCCCTGTTCGAGTCCGTCGTGATCACCCGTGCCGGCACCTTCAAGCCCGCCGATCCGGCCGTTGCCGCGGCTGCCTTCGCCAACCTGGACGTACCCTGCAGCCGCCTGGATAACCCGACGGATGCGGTTGCCCACTGCCGCAGGCTTGCCGGAGAGAGCGGGAGCGTACTGGTCACCGGGTCCTTCTACCTGGTGGGAGCCGTCGCGGGCGAACTCGACAGCGGTGGACAGGTGCAGGACGCGGGCGTATGATGGAGCCATGCAAGACACCATGCGCGAATACTACCAGGGTCGGTTGATCGCAACCGTGGGCGATATTACGGAGATGTCGGTCGACGCAATTGTCAACGCGGCAAACGCATCACTGCTCGGTGGCGGCGGGGTCGACGGTGCCATCCATCACCGCGGAGGCCCGGCAATCATGCGCGAGTGCCGCGAGATTCGCCGACACTCGTTTCCCAAGGGGCTTCCCATCGGACGCGCCGTGATTACCCGCGCCGGCAAGCTCGACGCGCGATACGTGATCCACACCGTAGGCCCCGTCTGGAAGGATGGACACCAGCACGAAGATGCGCTACTCGAGGCGTGCTACCGCAACAGTCTTGATCTGGCGGCCGGTCACGCGGCCAACAGCGTGGCAATTCCCGCCATCTCCACCGGAGTCTACGGCTTTCCCCGCGAGCGCGCCGCGCGCGTTGCGTTCGGAGCCATCGGCGAGTTTCTCTATCGCAACACCGTCCCTCGCACCGTCTTCTGCGTGTTCTTCTCAATCGAGGACTATGAGATTTTCGTCGCTGAGGCAGACGCCATTCTGCAGGCGGTTGCTGAGCAGGAGTAGCACGATGTCGCTCAACTGGCGGGAGATCGACCGCGTACTCGACGAGTTGCCCCTGGTCGACTGTCACGTCAGAAAGATCGTCCAACCCGATTTCCGAAACCTCGTATTCGAGTGCTTCCGTCCCGGAGAGAGTTTTCACCTGTTGGTCTGCCTCGAACCGCGCGCCTGCCGGATTCACCGGACCAGCTGGGCTCCAAAAACCGGAGGCCGCCGTCAACGGTTTGAACAGCTCCTTCGCTCCCGTCTGCAGGGCGGACGCATCACCAGCGTGGAACACGTCAACCGTGACCGCATCGTGTGCATCACCGTTCGTCGAAGCGGCGAAACGCTCCTCCTCTGGATACGGCTCTGGGGGCCTGCCGCCAACGCCCTGCTCACCGACGAAACGGGAACCATCATTGACGCCTGCTTCCGTCGCCCCGGCAAGAACGAAGTCAGCGGCGGAACCTATGCCCCACAAGCACGCACCTCGGCTCCACAACCGAGCACCTCATCCGCGGCGGCTCACCCGGCATCCCCAGCGGCTCACTCCGCAGCTGATGACTTTGTGGTTCGAGAACTCCCCGGCGAGGGTGATTTCAACGCGCGTCTCGACCGGCACTATCGTGGCGAAGCCTCGGCACAGCGACTCAAACTGGCGCGGGAGCGCGCGCGGCGCGATCTCGCCGCCGAGATCGATCGACTTTCCCAGCGGCGGGAGACCGTGCAGCAGCGACTGCGGGAAGCCGAAGACGACACTCGCTTTCAGAGATTTGGCGACCTCATCATGGCAAACCTCCACGCGGTTGCTCCGGGATCGCGATGGCTGACCGTTGAGGACTACGAATCGCCCGGCAATGAGGTAACTATTGAGCTCGACGAGCGGATGAGTGCAACCGCGAACGCTGAGCGATACTATCGGCGGCGCAAGCGCGCGGCTGCGGCGCGCGGGCATCTGGAGCAGGAGCTTCAACAGATTGACCGCGCTCTTGCCGAAACCCAGGCGCGACTCGCTTCGGTTGATACCGAGCAGGATCCACTGATTCTGGAGGCAGCCGTCGGCCGGGCCGGCGCGGGGCGTGGCGGCGCGCCCGGTGGGCGTGAGTCAACCCCCCCGCCGGGATTGAGCTTCTCCAGCGGTCCCTTTCGTATCCTTCTTGGCCGTACGGCAAAAGAGAACGACGAGCTGCTGCGCCGGCACACCCGCGGCAACGACCTATGGCTTCACGCCCGTGACTATCCGGGTGCCTACGTGTTTGTGAAACAGATCCCGGGAAAGAGCGTGCCCCTGGAGGTGCTGCTCGACGCGGCAACCCTCGCCCTGGCCTACAGCAAGGGGAAGGGCGACGGCGACGTCTACTACACCCCGGTGAAATACCTTCGCCGGGCAAAGCATGGAAAGACCGGGACCGTCATTCCCACGCAGGAGAAAAACCTTGCGGTTCGCGTTGATTCCAATCGGCTCGCCCGCCTGCGCGGGAGCGCACCTCCCGCATGACTACCCAGGGACGGCAGTGGTTGCTACAGCGTGCCCGCTCGGCCATTGAGGCGCAACTTGTGCAGGAGCGAAGTTCGCAGGAGCGGCCCGAGCTCGATGCACCGGCTCCCTCCGAAGTGCGCCGGGCGAAATGCGGAATCTTTGTGTCGCTGCACACCCACCAAGGCAATGAACTGCGCGGCTGTGTCGGCTATCTGCGCCGTCGTCGGTCGCTCGATCAGGACGTGGTGGCGGTTGCCCAACAGGCGGCCTTCACCGATCATCGATTTGCCTCGATTGCCTCGGCGGAGGAACTCTCCGCAATGGACATTGAGATTTCCCTGCTGTCGCCCTTTGAGA
>SLTF01000319.1 GCA_007130025.1 Spirochaetales bacterium
AACGATTTCGATACGCTCGATCGCGTCGATCGGGACCGCAAGCCAGTTGATGCCCGACATGTCGGCGCTGTTCTGACGACGACCGTCGACGAGGACCAGCACGCGACCCTGCGAGTTTTCGCCGAAGCCGCGCATATCCACCTCCGCCTGCGCCTCGTTCGAAAACGATCGGAACGAAACGCCTGTCTGACGACCGAGGAGCTCGACCAAATTGGTTGCGCCGGAAGCGCGGATTTCTTCCTCAGTGATGATGCTGACGTGCGCCGGGATGGACGTGATTTCGGTGAGCACCCGATCGGCGGTCACCACCACGGTGATGTCGGGCTCGTCGGCATGCACGGCGAGCGGCAACGAGACGGTAAGCAGCAGTGCTGCTAATCCTGCGAGAAACCGGGAATGAAAACCCATGAGAGACTCCTCTTTCGGCCCGAAGAGGAGAGGAAGGACGGGGATACGGTCTACCCGCGCCTTCCTCCGAGGCCGTAACGGCATGAAACAGACGGGCAGGTCTCCTGACTTACGGGTCATCGTTCATCGGCGCCTTCCCTCTCGGTGGCACGTGCCGACGTTCTCGCCGCTTACAGTAGCGGGGACTGTCCCGGAATTCCACCGGGTTCCCTTAACCGCATCTGAGTTGGTACTGACTGAGTACTTGCCTCATGGTACGCCATCGAGGTGGTGCCGTCAAGGCAACACCTTTCCAGCCGGATGAGCCCCCTCAATACCGCGTCTCGTCCTTTGGTGCCGTCTCCACACGCGCATCCGCGAACCCGGCCATCTCCGCCGCGAGCGCCAGGGCGGTCTCCACCACCGGCATGGCGAGAACCGCCCCGCTTCCCTCGCCGAGGCGCATGCCAAGGTCCACGACCGGCTCCAGATCCAGCGCCTGCAGCAGCGCCTCGTGCCCACGGACGGCGCTCCGGTGCCCGGCTATCAGGCAGTCGGCGACGGCCGGGTTGAGGCGGACTGCAGCTAGGGCGGCGGCCGTTACGGGGAATCCGTCGAGCAGCCCGATGCAGGGGTTCTCGGGCAGCGCCGTCATCATGCCCGCCATCAGCAGAAGCTCAAAGCCACCGAAGCGCGTCATCGCGTCGGCAGGGCTGGGACAAGGCGCGTGGCGGGCCACCGCTTCCGCGATGATCCGCCGCTTCTCGGCGAGTTGGGCGTCGTTGATTCCGGTACCGCGATCGATGACCGATTCGTCCATGCCGAGTGCCATGGCCAGGGCCGCGGCCGCTGAGGTGTTGCCGATTCCCATGTCGCCGAAGGCGATGCAGTCGTACCCGGCGGCGCGCGCCTCGCGAAGAATCGTCCGGCCCGCGTCGAGGCCGGTGTGATACTGCGCCTCCCTCATTGCCGCCTCCCCGCTGCCCCAGTCTCCCGTGCCGGGACCGCACCACGCGCTGATGCAGCGGGTGACCGAAGGATCGCGCGGAGTGGCAGCCTGCATCGCGTCGAAGCTCGCGAAAGGACCGCTCGCCCAGTCGATGCCGGCGTCCACCAACCACACATCCGCGTTCGCCCGTCGTGCCAGCACCGAGATTGCGGCGCCCCCGCCACAGATGTTCGCGGCCATCTGCGCGGTGACCGCGCGCGGATAGAGGCTGAGGCGGGAGACCCCATGATCAGCTGCGGTCACGATGACGAGTTTGCGATTCGGACGGGGTAACGCGGACCCGGTGATGCCGGCGACTCGCACGGCAACCCGCTCCAGACGACCAAGGCTTCCCGCCGGTTTGGTGCGGCCGTCGAGACGATCCTGCATCGCCTGCTCCCAATGAATGCGCCGCTGCAATGCCGACAAATCGAAGGAGACGAGTTCTCCGTATCCCACCTCGGGCTCAAAGATCTCGTGGAGCGGCAAGTGGTGAATCAGATGGTAGAGACAGCGGATCACGCCGGCGTGGGTCACCAGCAGCACCGGAGCGCCGGATTCGCCCGACCCGGTATTGGCCCCCGACGCGAGCTCCCGGCAGAGTGCTCGAACCCGGGCGATCATCTCCGGCAGACGCTCTCCATCTCCCGCCCGCGCATCGGTCCAGCGATCGCTCCACGCGCGAAGTGCGTCCTCCGGAATTTGATCCCACGGTACACCTTCCCAGCTGCCGTAGTCGAACTCGAGCAACCGCTCATCGTGCTCGGCGGCCGCGGTCTTCGGTATTCCGGCGCTGCGAAGTGCGGCAGCCAGATCATCGGCGAGCCGGGCACACCGGGGTGACGGACTGGTGATGATGCGGCCCGGCGCGTGGCGGGCCACCGCGGTCGCCACCGCCTCCAGTTCAGCGGGATAGGAGTCGGCAAGCGGCAGATCGAGTCTGCCACAGCAGACACCCTCGGGCCGGTTCACGGCTGTGTGGCGCAGGGCAAGGAGCTTCATGCGGCCCCCGGAACCGCAACGACCGTGGCGATCAAAAGCGCGAGTTCGCAGAGCTGCTCGGCGGCGCCCAGCGTATCTCCGGTGTACCCGCCGATGTGGCGACGAAAGAGCAGCGCGCACAGCCCGGCTACGGGTGGCACAACCGCCAGCCGAACCAGCGCGGGAGTTCCGCCGACCGCCGCAGTCAACCCGGTCGCAAGAACAGCGGCAATCAGAACGCTCGAGGGACTGATCGCTTTGGCCACCGGTTTAACCTTGCTCGTCTCGTCCAACCTCACGTAGCGCAGTAACAGCATCACCAGTACTGGTCCGAGACGCGCGCCAACATGGACCGCGACAATGAGGGCGGCCGCTTCTCGCAGCGACGCTCGCTCGGCAACCGAGACCAGCAGTGCATACCGCAGCAGCATCGAGAGCAGCAGCGTGATCGCACCGTAGGTTCCGATCCGGCTGTCCTTCATGATCTCGAGCTTGCGCTCTACGGTCCATCCGCCGCCGAACCCGTCGGCGGTGTCGGTGAGACCGTCTTCGTGGAAGGCTCCGGTCATCAGGACGGCGCCGGCGATCGACAGAATAACCGCCGCCGGCACCGGAAGGAGGAGTGCGCCACCCCAGAAGAGCGCCGCGCTTCCTGCGCCGACCAGGAACCCGACCAGCGGCAGGTAGCGCGTCGCCGAATCGAGCAATGTTCCGTCGTGCACCATGGAGTGGGGAACGGGAATGCGGGAGAAGAACCCAACGGCGCTCAACAGAACGTGAAACTCCCTGCGAAGGCCGCGCGGTGGAACGCCGTTTGACGTGGAATCGCTCATGGTGAACCCTTCTACTACAGCGTGCGACCCTCTGTCCACGCAGTTCCGTGGGCAGCGGCACCGGACCACGGTCATCGCGTTGACACCCCGTGGGGGTGACCGTAGAATACCGGTGATGAAAACGGTACAGATGTTCGGGATG
>SLTF01000032.1 GCA_007130025.1 Spirochaetales bacterium
AGAACCCCGCCGGCGCCAAGCCCATTCCTACTGTCGATCGTAGGTTCGCGACAGACTGTCCTGAGTCAGCGTCATCGTTGACTTGTCCGAGTTGAAGCTGTACGAGTGCACTGCGGTGTTGTCATCCCAGGTGGTTGCAATGGTCGTTTTGTTCGACGTCCAGGTTCCGTTGGTAGTGGTACCAACCCCGAGAATCGAGTCGGTCTGGTTGTACTCACCGTTCCCACGGTATTCGATCACCCTGTCCACACCGAGCACCGACGATTCCCAGGACCCCACAATCGGGTTAAAGACGTTGCCCACGCTCTCACACCCTGCAAACACAAGTGCCGCCAGAACTGCTAAACCAATGATCCGTTTCACTTTTTGCCCCTTCGTCCGAAGACTGAGGGGAAGTTACTCATTCGCGGCGATGGGGTCGGTACGTCACCACACACAGCGGGCGTATTGTCTCATGGCGGAAGGATCGCACCGCGGGCTCACTCCTCAGGAAACCGGTGCACCAGCAATCCGTCTACGTCATCAAAGTGGCTGTCGAAACTCAGCAGGTGGGCACCGTGTTCCATGCACGACGCGGCGATCCAGACGTCATTGATGGGAATCGGCGTTCCACGGCGGCGCAGGCCGCGCTTGATTTCGGCAAACCACTCTGCCGTCGCGTCGGTAACCGGCACGCAGACGGTACGCGGCTTCTCGCGAAATCGCTGGAGCAGCCTGCGGTTCTCCAGGTTCCGGGTTCCACCGAGAAACCCGTCGTAGAGCTCCCCAATCACGACCGCCGAGAGAAGGACGGCTTCACTCGACGCGAGCAGATCTGCAATCCGTGAATCTCCAGCCATGAGCGCCGCATATGCGTTGGTATCCAGGAGAACCCGGCTCATTCCCGCCAGTCCTCCGGATCGACACGGCTGAGCGCCTTCTGACTCTCGGCAAACTCGGCTGTCTCCGCCACCGTCCACACACCACAGAACTCGCGGTAGTCATCGGCGTAGGAAACTCCAACCGGCAGGCCCATCTCCTTCGAGAGAATCTCCTTGATGAGCTGGTTCTTGCTTCTGTTCCGCCGGCGGGACTCATCCGTCAGACGCTCGCTCAGAACCGCGTCGATGTCGTGGATGGTAATCGATGCCATGATGCAACTCCGTGGTTCAGAATAACCATATGATGGTTCAATGGTCAACGATTGGGGTAGATGCATGGTGGCCGCAACCACATCTTTGCGGGAAGGGGGCGTTACCAGATGGTCGGGACGAGTTCAGAGTCGCGGATCTCTCTGTCTCGAGTCACGAGCGGGAGCGCGTGGCGGACAGCGGTGGCCACGAAGATTCGATCGAAGGGGTCTCCCTGGGGAAGCGCCAACTCGGCCGCTGCGGCGGCGATCACGGCGTCGACGGGAAGAACCCGAAAATGGGCGGCAAAATCGTTCAGGAATGGCCCAAGAGGCTCATCAACCACGACCCGCCGCTTCGTTATCAGAAGCGCGAGCTCGAACAGCAGGAGATCGGAAACGAAAATTTCGTTGCGGTCCAGTTCCTGAATTCGCGACAATGCGGCGGGACTCAGGCGTTCATCTCCCTGTACCAGCCAGAGTGCTGCATGGGTATCGAGAAGTACGCTCACAACTCGCCGTCCCACTCAGAATCCGGAAGGGTCGGTCTATCGAGGTTGTCCGCGGAGCTGCGGATGCGGTCACCCATCGACCCGTACACCGGCTGTTTCTCGGCAACCTCCGCCGTGAGAACCAGGTTCCCCTCACGAGTCTCGATGATCACTGTTTCGCCCGCGAGCGCCGCCCGTCGTACGCGAGGAAATTCTCTCAGTAGCGTACTCACGTTTGTTCGCATGTCAAATAATTTGACAAACGTACGGCGTTCTGTCAAGGAGATGAACCCCACCCGCCTCCGCGGAACAGGAGATTGCCTGTTCCGCGGTGAAAGTTCCGTGCAGTTCTTCGCGCTTCATCTCACTCAAACTCCCGCAGCCTCTCATGGGTCCCCTTGTGCATTTCGTACCAGAACTCCAGCGCGGCCTCGTGTTTGTCGGTTTCAAAGCGCTCGATCCACTTCAGCAGCTCCGGATCATCGCTGCCTTCCACGTCGCGCTTGCGCCGGAGAAAGGTCAGGATGTAGTCCATGTTCCGTTCCGACTCCCAGAAGATCGCCGAGTTGCGGCTGTTGATTCGGCTCGCGGTGATGGACACGTTCGCCAGAAACTCATCCTTCAGACCGAAGAGCGAATCAATGATTTCCGGGATCATCTCCTCCGCCCAGGTGCGGTGGAACCGGCAGAACCCCGCGTTGTCGATGATCAGTTCCTTGATCATCCGTTCGCTGTTCTTGCGGCCCAGTTCGCGCGGGGGGATGAAATCGTTCCCGTACACCATGTAGTATTTCCCCGCTATGGGCATGGGCGAGAGTACGCCCGGAGTCCAGTACTGGTTGGGAACGCTCCACCCCTTGCGAGCATTGGCGTTGTAGAGAAAGCAATCCAGCACCACCTTTCCCTTGCCGCGGGCGAGGCGGCGGGCGAACTTTCGCGCCCCTTCGGAGAGATCAAGGATACCCCGTCGCTCGATAATGGAATCGATCAGCTGTACCCCAAGATCGGCGTTGTGGTTGGAGTCTTCCACCACGCGGAATCCCTCGGGCGAGAAGACCGGCGTGGAATCAACGCCCAGTTCTTCCGGCGTGAGGTGTTTTTCGTCCAGGCACTCCATCAGCCACGAAAGCACGCCGCCGATCGAGATCGCGTCAAACCCCGCGCTGTCGGCCTTGCGGTTGAGACGCTCGGCGGCGCGCTGGTCAAAGATTCCGCAGAGTGGGCCCATGGTCTGGTAGGGCTCGTAGTCCTTCTTGAACTCGTTGTTCATTTTCTTGCAGACGGCCACGCACGGCTCACCGCAGTGCTTCTGCTGTTTTCCCGCGATGGTCTCTTCGTTGAACTGCCGCAGGTAGTGGTTGACGATGAACTCCTGATGGATCTTCTGGCGCTGCTCCTCGCTCATGTAGATGGTCTTGTAGTTGAACGCCATGATCCGGCCACCCATGGTTGCGTAGTTCACGCCGAAGGTGCCTCCGGTTTTGAACTTGGGGTCAAAGCGGTACTTGGTTGTCGCCTCAAGGTCCTTGGCGGCGAGCTTCTTCTGGTACTTGTCCACAAACCACTCGTCGGCGACCTTGCGGTCACGGAAGTCCTCATCGATCACGGTTCCGCCGTAGATCACCGCCGCGACGCCGTGTTCGCGAAGCATTTTGGAGCCGAATCCGCCGCGTCCCGCCCAGGTGTCTACGTGGGTGATGCGTCCCTTGCTGATGGGAACCGAGCC
>SLTF01000192.1 GCA_007130025.1 Spirochaetales bacterium
CCGACCATGATCACCCTTTCCGTTGTTCCACTCTTTGCCGTCATCCTGCTCGGGTATGTGCTGCGCAAGACCGAGTTCTTGTCACCCCAGACGGTTGGGCAGCTCAACTCCTTTGTGTACTACATCGCGTTGCCGGTAACCATTGTTCTGGAACTGCTGCCGGTGCCGCTCTCGGAAGTCTCACGGGTCGAGCTCATCCTTGGGTATCCGCTGATCGTTCTGATAACGGCGGCGCTGGTCCTGGTCGTCGCGATTCCCGTTCCCCGCGAACAGCGTGGAGCGCTGGCGCAGATCTCGTATCGGGGAAATCTCGCCTACTTTGGACTGCCGATCATCTCGGTGGCGCTCGGGGCGGGGAGTCTTGGATTCATCGGAATGCTGATCGGTGTCGGACTGGTGATCAACGTGGTCCTGAGTATCGTGATTCTCACCATCCTTGGGCCTCGCGAACGGCGCTCGACGGTCCGCGGCCACCTGACGTCCATCGCCACCAACCCGCTCATCGTCGCCACCGCGGTTGGGGCGCTTGCATCGCTTTCGGGATTGGAGCTGCCGGCACCGGTTCACCGGACACTGGCGCTGGTTGGGCAGACGAGCCTTCCGCTGGTGCTGATTGTTGTGGGATACTCGCTCTCGTTTCGCGGTATGCGCGGCCGACTCGGCCTTGGGTTCTTTGGCGCCGCGGTCAAGCTGGTAGTGATGCCCGCGATTGCGCTGTTGCTCATGGCGTGGCCCTTTGGCGCAACGGGGATGGCGCGCGACGTGGTGGTGCTGATGGCGGCCATGCCCACCGCGGCGGTATCACAGAGTTTTGCCGTGGCCTTCGGCGCCGATGAGGAACTGACCGCCGCGGGAATCAGTCTGAATAACCTGCTCTGCATGGTAACGGTGCCGATATGGCTCGTGCTTCTGCAGGGCCCGCTGGCCGCCTGACCGCGTCGCTTCATCGCGCGCCACGGGCGATCGACAGACAAGGTAAGGAGATGAGAGAATGACCCCCATCATGGATGACGATACCCCTACCAATGGGCTCCGGCCGTCTGAAGCGGTCATCGGAATTGTCACGGTTTCCGACCGCGCGAGCCGCGGGGAATATACTGACCGTGGAGGGCCTGCGGTACGCGACTGGCTGCAGCGACACCTCACCACCGGGTGGCGTGCGGAAACGCGGGTGGTCCCGGACGAGCAACCGCTGGTGGAGGAAGCGCTGCGCGAGCTCGCCGACCGCGCCGGATGCTGCCTCATCGTTACCACCGGGGGCACCGGGCCGGCGGTGCGCGACATCACCCCGGAGGCAACCGAGGCGGTCTGCACCCGCATGATGCCCGGCTTTGGTGAGCTGATGCGGGCTGCGTCGCTCGCCGTGGTACCCACGGCCATTCTCTCCCGGCAGACCGCGGGAATTCGCGGACGCAGCCTCATCGTTAACCTGCCGGGAAACCCGTCTGCCATCGCAGACTGCCTCCACGCCGTCTTTCCCGCAATCCCCTACTGCATTGACCTGCTCGAGGGCCCGACCCTCGACACCGACCCCGGCGTTCTCGCGAGCTTCCGGCCCAAACACGCAAAACCCCGCTGACGCGGGCTACTAACCGGGGTTCTTTCACCAAGCTTCGGAGCACTCGAAAAATGTTGACCGTTTTCCTCCCCTATTCCATAATCGTGCGGGGAGGATCGCCATGTCCGAAACACACATCTACCAACCGGTCTACGGATCGGACCAGACCGGCGCCGCGGGGCGAACCCCTCACGTCGCGTCACTCGACGCCTACCGCGAACTCTATCGCCGGAGCATCGAAGAACCGGACGCGTTCTGGGCGGACCAGGCGCGGTCGCGCCTCAGCTGGGATCGCGATTTCCACACCGTGATGGACAACAGCTTTCCCGACGGACACATCGCGTGGTTTCTGGGCGGGCAACTGAACGTGGCGTACAACTGCGTCGATCGCCATCTCGCCACCCGCGGTGATAAGGTGGCCATCCTCTGGGAGGGCGATGACCCTTCCCAGGTACGCCGCATCACCTACCGCCAACTGCAGCAGCTGGTCTGTCGCATGGCCAACGTCCTTCTGCGTCACGGAGTCCGCAAGGGCGACCGGGTGGCCATCTACCTTCCGATGATTCCCGAAGCGGCGGTGGCGATGCTCGCCTGCGCGCGCATTGGTGCGGTTCACACGGTGGTATTCGCCGGCTTCAGCGCGGAGGCGCTTCGCGACCGGATCCAGGACGCCGAGGCGGTCGCGGTGATCACTGCCGATCAGGGGCTGCGTGGGGGCAAGACCATTCCGCTCAAGCGCACCGTAGACGAGGCGGTCATGGCGAGCCCGAGCGTGCGGAACGTCTTTCTGGTTCGGCGGACCGGAGCGACGGTACCCTTCTTTCCGCCCCGCGATGTGGACCTGGATGAAGCGATGTCGCGGCAACGTCCCTACAGCCCGGCGGTCCCCATGGATTCCGAGGACACTCTCTTCCTGCTCTACACCTCCGGCAGCACCGGCAGACCCAAGGGTATCGCTCACACCACGGCGGGCTACCTGCTCTACACCGCGCTCACCCATCAGTACGTCTTCGACTACCACGAAGACGACATCTACGCCTGCGTTGCCGACGTGGGTTGGATCACCGGCCACAGCTACGTGGTCTACGGCCCGCTCGCCAACGGCGCCACCACGGTGATGTTCGAGTCCACGCCGGTCCATCCCAACCCCGGCCGGTACTGGGACATGGTGGAGCGCCACCGCATCACCCAGTTCTACACCGCGCCCACGGCCCTGCGAGCGGTTGCCCGCGAGGGAAACGACTGGGTTACCCGCTTTGACCGCTCGAGCCTGCGCATCCTGGGAACGGTTGGCGAACCGATCAACCCCGACACCTGGGAGTGGTACTATCGCGTGGTGGGCGAAGAACGCTGCGCCATCGTCGACACCTGGTGGCAGACCGAGACGGGCGGCATCATGATCACCCCGCTTCCCGCGGTGACCGCACCCAAGCCGGGATCGGCGACCCTGCCGTTCTTCGGCGTCGAGCCGGTGGTACTCGACGAGCAGGGCAAGGAGGTGGAAGGCAACGGCGTATCGGGGCTGCTGGCGATCAAGCGGGCGTGGCCGAGCATGGCACGCACCATCCAGGACGATCATCCCCGCTTTCTGGAGACCTACCTCAAGCCCTTCCCCGCCTACTACTTCACGGGAGACGGCTGCCGGCGCGACGAAGACGGCTACTACTGGATCACCGGTCGCGTGGACGACGTGATCAACGTCAGCGGCCACCGCATGGGTACCGCCGAGGTGGAGTCGGCCCTGGTGAACCACCCCGCCTGCGCGG
>SLTF01000030.1 GCA_007130025.1 Spirochaetales bacterium
GAACGACTTCATGTTCGCCGTGTCGCTCTCGAGCACCACCCGAGCCATGACGATCCCGGTGGGTATCGCGAACTTCGCCCAGGACTTTCAGATCCTGTACGGCAACATCTCGGTGGCGGCCGCCTTCGCGGCGATTCCCGGTTTTCTGATGGTTCTCTTCGCCCAGCGCTACGTAACGCGGGGGCTCACGCTTGGAGCGGTAAAGGAATGAGCACTGCGGATCGGCCCAATATTCTTCACCTCTTTGTCGACCAGATGCGGTTCGATTGTGTCGGAGCGCTCGGTAATCCACATCTCCGCACGCCGGCACTTGATCGACTCGTGAACCGCGGGACCGCGTTCACCAGTGCGTACAGCCCCTGTCCCGTCTGTATTCCCGCGCGCTGTTCGATGATCTACGGACAGTATCCCCATAACACCGGCTGTTACGAGAACGGCTCCATGCCGGTCGACGGTCGCGAGAGTCTGATGGATGTGCTGACCCGAGCCGGGTACCGAACCCACGGGATCGGCAAGTGTCACTTCTCGCCGGATCCGGCGGCAATGCGAGGGTTTCAGACTCGTGAAACGCAGGAGGAGCTGCCGGCGCTCCGCGACCACGACGACTATCTTCAGTTCTTGGCCCGAGACGGCTACCGGCACGTGACCGATCCGCACGGGGTGCGCGGCTCGATGTACTATATCCCTCAGGTATCCCCCATCGCGCAGCAGCACCATCCCACCCAGTGGATCGGAGACCGGGCGATCGACTTCATCGGGTCGCCTCAACGGCGCGGCGAGCCGTGGTACCTGTACGCCGGGTTCATCCACCCGCACCCGCCGTTTTCCCCGCCCGCACCGTGGCACAAACTCTACGGGATCGATGAGGTGCCCTTGCCGTTCGTGCCTCACCAGCACGACCGGCTGCTGACCTACGTGAACCGGGCCCAGAATCGCTACAAGTACCGCGACCAGGGAATTGACTTCAATCTCGTTCGGCTGATTCGCGCATACTATTATGCGTGCATCTCCTTCATCGATTACCAGATCGGGCGGATCCTCGATGCGCTCGAGCGAGCCGGAGTCCTTGATTCCACGCTGATCGTCTTTGCCGCGGACCACGGTGAGTACCTCGGTGACTTCTGGTCCTTCGGGAAGCGTGGAATGCACGACGTGTCGGCCCGTGTCCCCCTCATCGTTTCGCATCCGGGGCAGTTCCCGGTGCAGTCACGATGCGACCGCCCGGTGAGCCTGGTGGATCTGGCCCCCACTCTGCTGAGAGCCGCCGGGTGCGATGCGGACCGAACGGAGACCCACCCGCTTGACGGCCTTCCGCTTCAGCAGATTGCGGACGATTCGGCGGAGCGTGATGCGGTCTTCGCGCAGCTGTCGTACACGCGCCACATGGACGGGACCAACCCGGACGCCTTTGTATCTGAAGACGCGGTCTCCGAGGAGGAGCGGGCGGCCTGTTCGCTCTACATGGCGGTGAACTCCCGGTTCAAGTACGTCTACAGCGCGCCCGACCGAATCGAGTTTCTCTTTGACCGGGTTCTTGATCCGCTCGAATCACGCAACCGCGCCCACGCGCCGAACTTCCGGCACTACACCGACGGCATGCGAACCGTCATGATGGAGCATCTGAGAGCCGGTGGCGAAACCGCCGGTCTGGACGGCGATTGCTGGAAGAAGTTCGAGCATCGCGAGATACCAACGGATCCGGACTATGGACTGCTGATTCAGGATCAGCCGTGGGCGGACACGCGGATTCCCGGCTACAGTCGCTGATTCGCCTTTCTCCACTGCGTGGGCCGACACCCAACGATGCGGGCAAACACCCGGGAGAAATGGTACTGGTCGGCGAACCCGAACTTCTCGGCGATTGCGCGCAGCGGCAGCCCCGCTTTTTGCAGGTCGTCCTGTGCCGCTTCAATCTTCTGTCGCAAAAAATACTGATAGGGCGAGACACCGACCTGCTCACGAAAGAGCCGTCGGAAAGTTGATGTCGGTACACCGGTCTCGTGGGCGATGTCGTCTACCGTGATCTGATCGAAAAGGTGGGCTCCCATGATGGTCTTGGCGCGCTCCACCGGCGATGTGGTTCCGGTTGCGTGTCGCAGTTCGTGGACCCGGTTCACCAGTTTGGCCACCAGGAGAACCACCGAGGCCCCGAGCTCGCGCTGTGCGTCGCCGGTTCTGGAGTCCGCCACCGCGAGCAGATTCTGGTACATCCTGATGACGTCATCGCACAGTTCCGTCTGCGCGGTTGGAAAGAGTTCATCGATTGCGGTGCAGACCGTGCGCTCCCGCATGGCCTGCCCACCGAAGGTCACCGAGTACACGCAGAACGACCGGTTTCGATCGACCGCGACCCGGTAGCGGCTGTTTGGTGGCAGGGAAACAACCGACCCTTGCTGCAGCGGGTATTCGCTTGTTTCGTCCAGCCGGAGCGTTCCGGTTCCCGTTGCCATGTATCCCAGCAGCCAGTCGTCGGTTTCGTGCGACCGTCCGTCGAAGCGGGAACGTCTTCCATTCTGATTGCCCGATGTACCGATGTTCGGAGGCAGCCCAAGGCCCGAGATCTCGACACCAACCGAGGAGCAGACAACCCCAAGCGGTTCAACCGCCGGCGGTAACGCAACCTCGTGGACCCGAATACGGGACCGAATCCGCGGGCTTCTGAGTTTCTTGTGCGGAGTCGCGTCGGTGAGCGGGTCGTCGGTGACATCGTCCATATGTGCCTTGCGCGTCGCCTCAATTATACCGGATGATTCTGTTCACGGACAGCTGAATCTGAGCGCGCCACCTGTGGTATACTGCGGGAAGCCCCCTGCAGCTGACGCGCCCGAGCGTCATGGAGTAGACGATGAACCTTGGACGCCGATGGCGGACCCTCTTCCGCATACTCATGGTAGGAGCCGTCGGCATCGCCGTCCTGCTCGTGACGGCCTTTCTCTTCGCGTCGCGCCCGTTTGCGGAGCCCCCGTGGGTGGAGGCTTCACCCAACTCCCTGGCGATCTACCGGAATGTCGCTTCCAGTCGCGTCGACAGGGCGCAGGTCCCGGTGGTCTCGCCGTTTCACCTCGCGCACGATCCCATGACCGGGCTCCTGCTCATCAACTTCGAACAGGATCCCGATACCGTCTACCACGGGCTGGAGCCGCAATCGTTTGACGATCCCGTCCATGGTCGGGGGATTCTGGTCATTGGCTGGCGGGTGGACGGGCAGGTTGATGTCTTCTACCAGACCGGGCTTCGTCTGAATCCCGACACCTACGGGATTGCGGGAAAAGGGCTGAATGCCATGGTGGAGCGCCCCTTCTCCGACGCGCTGTTTGAGC
>SLTF01000012.1 GCA_007130025.1 Spirochaetales bacterium
AAGAACCAGCGCCAGCTGATGCAGCAGGGTTTCGCGGCCATCGAGCGCCGATTTGGAGACATGAACCATCGGTTCGAAGATGTCAATCAGCGCTTCGAGGACATCAATACCCGGTTCGAAGACATCAATCAGCGCTTCGACGATATCAATACTCGATTCGAAGACGTGAATTCCCGGTTTGATGATGTAAACAAACGCTTCGAAGACATGAACAAACGCTTTGATGATATGCACCGTAGTTCGACGCGTTGGTTCACCGTGCTTACGGTGATGGTTGCCCTCATTGGCCTGTCGGGCATTGTGCTGCCGTTGTTGCCATGATGAGCCGGTCGGCCGCGCTGCCGTGGCTCGCTGTGGGATTGGCCTCCGTTGGGAATCTGGTGCTGGCCACCGTTGTCAGCCTGCTCGGGATTCCCCTCTATTTTGATTCCATTGGGACCATGGCCGTTGCCCTGCACTTTGGGTTTGCGCCGGGGATTGCCACCGCGCTCGTGACCCACGTGCTGCTCGCCGCCACCGGTCGGGTGCTGTTTCCCTTTGTCTGCTGCAGTATCCTCACCGTCCTTATCGTTACGTTGATGAAACGCCGCTTCCTGTCCGGCGGGTACGTGGGGTATCTCTGGATGGGCGTGCTGGCCGGAATCGCCAACGGGCTTGGCGGATCGGTCCTGGCGTATTATCTGTTTTCCGGAGTCACCGAGGTGCACGCGATCGACCGGCTGGTCATGGGCTTCCTGATTACCGGGCAGGAGATGCTTACCGCCGTGTTCTGGGCGGGAATGGTCACCAATCTGATGGACAAACTGCTCAGTGCCCTGGTGGTGTTCCTGATGCGAACGCCGGTAACCCGGCTAATCGATCATCCCGCATCCTCGGGCGAGCTGGTAGAGTGAATGCCGGTCGCGAACGTTGAGTTTGCGGTAGATGCTCGACCGGTGGTTTTCCACCGTTTTGGCGCTGATGCACAACTCCGATGCAATGTGATCGATCGGCTGATCAGAGACCAGCCGTGAGAACACCTCCCGCTCCCGGAGGGAGAGCCCCGCGCAGAGCGCCTCGGGAACCGCCACGGTGGGTCCATTGCTGTGGGTTGGGCCGTCGTTTTTCAGCCGGGTGAAGACCACCTCCAGCATCTGCTGATCCAGATAGTGTCCCCCCGCGGCCACCCGTTCCACTCCGGACACCAGCTCGGCGTATCCCGAACTCTTGGTGACGTATCCCCGGGCACCGGCCGCAATGGCCTGCTGCAAGGTCTCGGCGTCCGCATGCATCGAGAGACAAAGAGCGGGCGTATCGGGATGGGTCGCATGGATCCACGCAACAAGATCCAGGCCCGAACCTTCGGGAAAACTCATGTCGGTCACCACCACGTCGGGCAGATCTTCGGCCATTACCCGGCGAGCCTCAGCAGGTGAATCGATCTGGATCAGACGGCCGCAGCAGCGCTCTTTTGCCAGGAGTTCGGCCACGCCTTCTCGGAACACCTGGTGATCATCAACCAGCAGGATTGTGAGCTCGGTCATCGCGTTCCCTCCACCCGGCGGGCGAGCCGGAGCCGAACGCCCGTGCCTCCGCCTTCCGGCATAAACCACTCGAGGGTGGCCCCCATCAACTCCGCCCGCTCGCGCATGCCCGACCGCCCGCGTCCCTCGTCGGCACCACCAAGGCCGCGTCCGCCGTCGGTGACGGTAATCTCCACCGCATCGGCAGGACAGGCCACCGTGATCAACGCGGTCTCTGCACCCGCGTGACGGATCGTGTTCATGAGCGCCTCCTGAATGATGCGATATACGTTCAGCGTCGTGTCGTCGTCCCAATGCACTCCCGCCGGAGAGTGGCCGTCAATGTGGATCTGGATTGGGTAGCGATCCTGAAGGGTATCGCGCACCGCGGTGAGCATGACCAGCGGGTTCCGGTTCCATTGTACCGGGGGGCGCAACCGGTCGCACGCGGCACGAATATCCGAAATGCCGCGCCGGAGCGCCGTGCGCAACCGGGTGTTTGGCTCATCGGGAGCGAGCCGCTCGGCGAGCATGGCCGCAAGGGCGAGGTTCTGCGCGGCCTCGTCGTGCAGCTCGCGCGCAATGCGGTGACGCTCCTGGTCGCGAACCGTGCTGGTCAGTCGCGCAAGGCGCTGCTCGTGCTGTCGTACGGCAACCAGTCGCCGAAGGCGTTCCCAGTGAATCCGGTGGACAATCACGAGGCCAAGCACAAAGATCAGAAGGAACACCAGGAGGCTCCCGTACGCGTAATCCCGCCGCGACTCCATCTCGCGAAGCAGTTCGTAGACGCGCAGGAACTGTGTTTCGATGTCAACGGCGACGGTGGCGATTCCGTTCGCAGGCACCGGCTCGTTCAGCATCCTGGTCAGTTCCGCGATCTCGGCTTGCAGATCGGGGGCAAACCGGCTGACCCGTGAGATGGTCTGCATCTCACCGATGCCGTGTGCTGCAGGAAGCGTACTCGCTTCGTGGGCAAATAACTCGCCAAACTGCTCGAAGGTCGCCCGGACCCACGTCGATCGAACGTCGAGCAACTCTCCGGTCAGCGCGTTTCCGGACTGCAAGCCACTCAGGAGCGGAATCGCCAGCAGCAGAACCAGCGCAACCACCAGAAGGGCGGCCACGTCTCCCGATGTCCGCGCAGGACTGCCGCCTTCCGCGGCATCGGTACGAAGCGGAGCATATTCCGGGCGGAAGGGGTTAGCTGCGGCATCGATTTTTGACATTAACTCTATTATAACGTAAAACTACCGTTCGCGCAACAATTTGTAAGACGAATTATTCGTGAGTCGGGTCAACCACCCGCAGGCCGCAGGCCGAAGCGAGCGAGGACTGACGGGTATCGGAGGTGATAAACTCGGTGGCGTGAAGGAACAATGCCGCTGCGACATGCAGGGAATCGAGGGTTCTGGTGCCGTGGCGGGCGCTCTCGGTGCGTACCAGCGTCTGACATCTCGCCCAGACCGACGGCCAGTCGAGGGGCACAAGACGCAGAATCCGGCCTGCGAGATCTTCGTCGATGCACGCGATCGCGCGGCCGGCCTGGTCTTCGGTGCACTCCCGTCGGAACTGCTTGAGTCGAAGCGCGCAGGTGGCCTCAGAGAGGTGAAGATCGGTCACGGGAATCGCAACTCCCCGAGCGGTGACGAAGCGGCGAACCGCGTCTGACTCAGGCTCCGTTGTGTAGAGTTTCAGCAGAACGCCGGTATCGAAGTAGGTCATTGGTGCCGGGTATCCGACTTACCGCTCGCCGCGGGAATCGTGAAGCAGCTCGTCGCTGCCGGCACCACGCCACGTGTCGCCCCAGATGGC
>SLTF01000447.1 GCA_007130025.1 Spirochaetales bacterium
CATCAGCGCCGCCTCCACCCGTTCCGCGTTCCCGCGGATTCCGGTGGCGAGCCGCTCGTAGCCGAGTGCGATACCGGTCATTGAGTTTCCAATCACCATACCCCCGATGGGGATGAAGTAGCGCGGCGCGTACCACGGTTCGATCCCGATAATCACCAACAGAAAGACGAAAACCACACCCACCGTACCACAGAGCATGGACAGCACGATGACCCGTCGCAGAGCCGCTGGGGGCGAAAGCTTGACGCGCGCGAAGATGTTGCGGACGGCAAAGGTCTCCATCACGGCGAAGGCCAGAAGCGTGATCCAGACGCTCGGCCGCGCGAACACAAACTCCAGTACGTACCCCACCGCAATCAGCTGCGCCGTCATGCGTACGGTCGCGATCAGAATCTCGCCGGTGCGCCCGATCTTCCATCGCCGCGCAGCGGCAAGCACCAGAAGAACGAAGAGATATCCAATCGCGAGCCGAACCCAAGATATCTCGAGTGCGCCGTCAAGCGTCGCGTTCATGCCGCCTCCGAAGCGCGGATCACGCGGCCGTCGCGAAAGAGCCACCGGTCGACTTCGCCCAGCGGTGCGAGGTTTCCGGAATGGCTTGCAAGCACCACGGCGCTACCCGCGTCGCGTCGGGAGCGGATCACGGCGAAGACCGCTTCCTCCGTATCCGCGTCGAGCCCGGCGCTCGGCTCGTCGAGCAGCAGCACCTCGGGCTCCATCAGCATCACCCGGGCGAGGGCGAGCCGCTGCTTCTCGCCGCCCGAGAACGGCGTTGGGTCATCCGAGAGTGACTTGTTCAAACGCACCGCGCCGAGTGCGTTACTGATCTGCTCGTCGGACGGCACCGCCATTCCCGCGAAACGGCACCCGGCCAGCGCGTCATCGCGAACCGAGGTGGAAAACAGCACCGGACTCTGCGACAGCATCACCACCTTCCGGCGAAGCGTCACCGGATCGATGGTGTCGAGTGCGTCATCGTGGAACCTGATCGTCCCCGAGTCGGTACGACTCATGCGATTGAGCAACCGAAGCAGCGTGGTCTTCCCGCAACCGCTGGGCCCCTGCACCACCGTGATGGCACTCGGGCTGATCGCCATGGTGTCAATGGCGAACACGTCGCGGAATTGGATGTCTGAGAGAGCGAATAGCGGTGTCACGATTCGCGATTCTACCTCGATCGTCTGCGGTTCACAACACCTTATCGGGACAGGAGGAAGCGTTTCATTAGAGATTGTTGAAGTAATTGCGAGACAGTGATAAACTGTGCATACGTGCCGTCTGGCGCACGATTGCCCCTGAAAGGACCATATGTGAGCAGATCACTCTTTTCCATTCCACTGGTCGCCGCCGTTACGATCCTGGCCACCACCTGCACGTCGGAGGGCGCGTGGGACACCATCCGGCGGCAGCAGGCGCTCGTCAGCCAGAATCTCATCTGGAGGCAGCGGGTTCCACTCACGCTCGACAACAGCTTTCCTGCCTCTGACGAGCTCGTTGACTTTCCGGTGCTGATCCTGCTCGACGATTCCAATATTGACATGGACCTCTTCGCTCCGGGCGGACGCGATATTCGATTTCACGCGGAGCCCATCGCGGGTCGCATGCCCCACGAAATGCCGGCACTCCCGCACGAGGTGGAACACTGGGATCCAGCCGGAGTCTCCGCGGTGTGGGTGCGGGTTCCCCGGATACCCGCCGGTTCCCCGGATACCCGCATCTGGCTCTACCTCGACAATCCCACCGCCACCGACCGCCAACGCCCGACCGACGTCTGGAGCAACGGCTACGTCGGTGTCTGGCACCTGAACGAAGCCGACCCACCCTACCGGGACAGCGGCCCGAATGGGTTGCATGGAACTTCCGAGGTCAACGGGTTCACCACACCCGAGCGGGTGGCGGGGCCGTCGTACGGGTACGCACAGGATTTTCGTGCAAGCCCAACCCCGGATCGAGGGATTGTGATTCCCGCTCATCCCGCGGTCGGTGATCTCGGGCCTCTGACCCTTTCATTCTGGCTCCAGCTCGAAGCAGTCGTCAATGGCGCACGGTTCTTCCACAAGGGACCGATGGAGCTGTGGATCTCGAATAGCCACCCCGAGTTCGCGGTTGGACACTCTGGGCCAAAACTGTTTCGTTCGTTCACGAATCCGTGGAGTCTTGGATCCTGGCAGCACTTTGCCGTTCGCTGGGACGGCGAACCGGATCCGGCTGGGGTTTCGCTGTACCGAGACGGACAGCTCTTCGACACCGTGTTCAACTCAGGAACTCCCACTGATGAGCGAACTTCCGATGCATCCAAGGATCTCATCATCGGCAACGTCTCATTTGGTCCGCCACCTGAACGACCGACGCCCGGTATTGTCAGCTCAGTCCAACTCTCCTCCGTCGTTCGCTCCTCGGGGTGGATCCGGGCAACGCACCGCGGTTTCAACGGCAGCTTCGTGTCGATTGGTGCGCCAGAGGCGGTGCAGTACCGATGAGCAGTCGCAACTCAACACGAGACTCCCGACCTCACGGTTTTGGTCCGCCGGGACTTCTCGTGCTGCTCCTCGCTTTTTGGTTCAGCCTCGTACCGGCCGCGGCCCCGGCGCTCGACTGGGAAATCGGCACGCGGTTCGGGTTTGAGACCCAGCCGGCCGCATTTGACGATCCCTACGGCTTCAGCCTGGGTGTCGGCATTTTCGCTGATGTGGCCCCTTTGGATCGGCTCCCGATTCGGTTTGGGATTACGCTGTCTCGGTACGCCTTCGACAGTCGCAGTGCAGCATTCAGCGATTCGACCATGCCGACACCGGGAGTCTATCTCGCCTATCCCGCGTATCGCGTTATCGATGACTCAATCGACTGGCGAATCGAGCCCTACCTCGAGTACCGGCTGTACCGTCGCACCCACCGGTTTCTTGGGTCAGAGACAACCTCCCAGCGTCCGCTGACGGCACTGGGAGTTGGGCTGATCTCGGTGCGCCGCTTTGCGGTATCGTCGGGGGTGGCGATTGAGTACCAGACCGTATGGGACAATACGCCGGTGCACCGTGCGGCGGTTCTCCTTCGCCTTGGGATTCGGTCTCAGGCGCCCACGGGGTCATGGTCGTGAGTGCTTCCGGGATGCGCCGGCCGAGCCGAGCGGTGCGTTCGGTAGTGAGTGCGGCGCTGGCCACACTCCTTGCCGCAGGACCGGTGGTCGCACAGACGCAGCCGGCGGCCCCGCTGTTTATCGCATCGACCCCGTACGGGGCATCCGTCACCCTCAACGGGGTCCCGCTTCCGGGAACTACGCCCATTCTGGTGAACGAGCTC
>SLTF01000276.1 GCA_007130025.1 Spirochaetales bacterium
ACCTGTTATCCTTGGGCGCATGAGTCTTCGGCACGTGCGGGCATCAACGATTGACGCCCCTTCCCCGGCACCCAACCGGCTCGGAAGGGGCGCTCTGTTTCTCATGACCTTTCTCTACGCCTTGTCGATGACGATGATCGGCCCGCTGATGCCGCATATCATCGCCGCGTTCTCGGTGCGGCTTTCGGTGGCGGGCCTGCTGGTAACGGTGCAGCAGTTTGGCGGCGCACTGGCCATCATCGCCGCGGCGCTCTTTGCCGACCGCGCCCACAAGCCGCTGCTCATTGCCGTGGCCTTCGCCGCCTTCAGCGCCTCGCTCGCCGTGGCATCGGTGGCGCCGTGGTACGTCATGCTCACGGGAGCCTTTTTCTTCCTGGGTGCCAGCAGCCGCCTCTTTGACTCGGTAGGCAACGCCGACGTTGCCCGCTGGAACCCGGCGCGCAGCGCCACCCTGCTGAGCCTGCTTCACACGGTGTTTGCCGTGGGGGCCCTCACCGGACCAATTGCCGTAACCGCACTTCTGGAATCGGGGTTCTCCTGGCGGATACCGGTTGCCCTCCTCGCGGCCACCGCCGGCGCTGCGGTCGCGGCCTACATCTGGTTCAACCGGCCGCTGCGGCCGTCAACACGGGGAGCCGTGGCGGATTCGGTGGAGGTAGCGGGACGGACCGTTGGGGCACTGGCGGTGCTGCGCGCCCCGCGCACCTGGGTTGCCTGCGCCACCATGCTCGCCTACGTGGGCCACCAGGCGGGCTTCACGGTGTGGCTGCCGATGTTTCTGCAGACCAGTCTTGGTGCATCCGCCGCCCTCGCGGCCGCGGCGCTCTCGCTCTACTGGCTGGGCATCATCGTGGGACGCTTGATCGCCGCCGCCATTGCCGGACGCGTCACTATCAAGGCCCAGCTCATCGCCGGTGGGCTGACCGGGGCCGTAATGCTCCTGTTCGCATTCATTTCGCGCGATCCCCGCCTCTTCGCGGCGGCGGCGTTTGGGGCGGGCGTTGCCGGCGGCGCGGTGATTCCCAACCTGGTGACCCTGGTCTGCGCGTGGTTTCCCGCCAATACCGCCACCGCGTCGTCGGTGCTGTTTCTCATGGCCACGTTCGGCCACATGGTGTTTCCCCTGACGGTTGCCGCGGTCAGCGAGGCCGCCGGATTCTCGGTTGGTTTTCTGATTCCGGTTGTTGCGTTGGGTGCGGTAGCGATTCCCGCACTCTTCCTGCCGGGAGCCACTCGCCCGGCGGCCTGAACCTCAGCCGACCGGATCCGCCACCACCACCCGATTGCGCCCCTGGTTCTTGGCGCGGTAGAGCGCCGCGTCCGCCTGAGCGATCAGTTCGCCGAGCTCACACTCCTGCGGGGCCCCGGCGGCAACCCCAATGCTCACGGTCACCGATTGAGGAATCTCGCACAGGTTGAGTTGGGAACACGCGGTCCTGATCCGGTTCATGATCTGATCGGCAGCGTTCGCCGGGGTATTGGGCAGGAGGGCGATGAACTCCTCGCCCCCGTAGCGCGCGAGGATGTCGTGTTTACGCAGGCTCACCAGAAAGAGCTCGGCAATGCGGCGAATCACCTGATCACCTGCGGGGTGGCCGTAGGTATCGTTGATTGGTTTGAAGCGATCGATGTCGATCATGGCCACCGCGTTCACCGGGTAGACCCGGCAGTACTTTCGCCAGATCGAGGGAACATTGCGGTCAAAGCTGCGCCGGGTCAGGAAGCCGGTCAGCTCGTCGGTCTCGAGGTCTGCCACGGTCTTGCGGAACAGGTTATGGTTGCTGATCGCCACCGCGAGGCTGTCGGCGAAGGCCATGATGGGGTAGGCATCGGCTCCGTGGAAGAACCCGCGGTCCGCGTGCCGCAGCACGACTGCCCCCACCAGGTCGTCGGCCATGCGAAGCGGCATCGCCAGGCAGGAGCGGTACTCCGCATCGCTCTGTGAATCGTCGATGATCACCGGATAGATGCTCTCCCGCAGCTCGGGTAGCAAGGCTGATGCGTCGGGGATTGCCCCTCCGTCGCCGCACCCCTCGGGTTCGTACTGCGCCACCAGCGCATCGCTCTCCAGCGAGTAGATGTCGCAGCGGTCAAAACGCACGATGTCGCGCAGGTGATCAACCGCGGTTGACAGACTTCGAGACAGCTCAAGATCGGAGGCAACCATGTTCGAGGTCTTGCGCATCGCCTCGCACATCTCGAACTTGCGCCGCACCTCGTGGTACTGCAGTCGCTGGTACTCTTCTGCCTGCTTGCGCGCCGAAATATCGCGATCAAGCCCGACAATCCGCGCTACGGTGCCGTCTGGCCGCCGCGCGACCACCCGCGCCTGCGTCTCGATCCAGTGCCAGCCGCCGTCGGCGTCGCGCACCCGGTACTCGCAATAAAGATCGTCTTCCCACCCGTCCTTCACCCGCTCCCAATGTGCGATGTAGGTCCCCACATCGTCCGGGTGGATCCGCTTCCGGTACGATCCATCGCGCAGCTCATCATGCGAGAACCCGAGCGACGCAAGCTGATAACTGGCAAACCCGTGATCCTTCTCGAAGTCGGCGTAGAAGTAGGCCCCACCAAAGACCGCCCGAGCGAGCGACTCATTCTCCAGAAGCGTGGTTATTTCCGACTGGCGTAGTTCCGACTCCATGGTCCACCCTGCGGCACAGTATACCGCGTATGCTCGCTCGTGCAACCGTGTGGATTGATTTCAGCGGTTTTTCGGCATACTATTGAAGCAGGCTGACATTTGCCCCCGTTATGGAGGGTGGAGGTCCAGCATGGAGACGATTGTGGAACTACTCGAGCGCATGGTGCGCGTTGAGGAAGAGCTGAAAAACCAGCGCGAGCTCATGCAGCAGGGGTTCGCGGCCGTAGATAAGCGCTTCGAGGACATGAACCGCAATTCCACCCGCTGGTTCACGGTGCTCACCGTGATGGTTGCCCTCATCGGCCTGTCGGGCCTGATCCTCCCACTGCTCCCGTAGCCCCCCGAACAGCGCTCTTCACCCTTGATTCTGGTTCTCCTACACCCTCTCCCCGGCTCTCCCGCCCCAAACCGGGAGAGTTTCCCGAAAAAATGAACCTTCACACCTATTGAGGATTCTGGAGAATGCGCTACTATAGCCATAATCTTATTAGAGAAAAAATTACTTGTGGCTTTTTCGGAGCGAATAGAAAATCCAAGCCGAAGCAGCCGCAACGGGAGGAAGAGGATGAAAAAGCTTCACGGTCTGTTGGTTGTAGCCGCCCTTCTGATGGCGGTTCTGGTCATGGGTGGGTGTGATAGCGCGGG